>CABUHM010000007.1:0-16096 GCA_902491355.1 uncultured Eubacteriales bacterium | reverse complement strand
CGACGCGGAGCAGATCGTTTCGGACTGTGAGCGTGCGGGCATCCACATCGTAACGCAGGATACCGACGAATATCCGGAGGCACTGCGCAGAATTTCTTCGCGTCCCATCCTGCTGTATGTGCGGGGCGAGCTTCCCGTGGGCGAGCGTCATTTGCTGATCTCTGTGGTGGGTACCCGCCGCATGACGTGGTACGGCAAGCAGAACGCGTACCAGATCGGCTTCGATCTGGCACGGCACGGCGTTTGCGTGGTCAGCGGCTTGGCGCGCGGCGTGGACGGCGAGGCGCATCGCGGATGTCTGGACGCCGGCGGCAAGACCGTGGCGGTCTTGGGTTGCGGGCTGAATATCTGCTATCCTGCCGAGCACCGCGGTCTGCTCCGCGAGGTGTGCGCCAACGGCGCCGCCGTATCCGAATACCGTCCCAACCGCAGACCGGAGGCATCCTTCTTTCCTGCGCGCAACCGCATTATCAGCGGTCTGTGCCGAGGTACCTTAGTCGTGGAGGCAGACGAGAAAAGCGGTGCCATGATCACGGCGCGCCGCGCGCTGACCCAAGGGCGGGATATTTTCGCTCTGCCCGGCAACGTGGGTGAGCAGAACAGTCGGGGCACAAACGCCCTCATCCGCAACGGCGCACAGGTCGCCGAGACGGGTGCCGATGTGGTCAAGCCGTATCTGCCCCTGTTTTCCGCGGGACTGATAGAACGGATTCCGTGTGAGGCGCACCGCACCGTGTGGCAGTCGGCTTCGGATGCACAAAATGAGAGAGATGCAGACGCGTCGGCGCGGAGATCCCGCACGTCGGACACGTCGGACGGCAGCGACCGACCGAAAAAGCCCTGTTCCGCCGGACGCAAAAGGACAGAGCGTACCGCCGTGACCGATACGGACGAACGTCTCGCGGTAAAAGAAAAGCGGACGGCGTCGCCTGCGGCAGAGCTTCTGGTCGGCTTGGAGAAGCGTCTGTACGAGAGCATGCCCGACGGGGACAGCGTGGGATTGGATGAATTGGCACGGGACGGCATTTCGCCCGCGCAGGCGCTGACAGCCTGCACCATGCTGGAAATTCAGGGTTTGATTGAGAGCGTCCCCGGCGGCAGATACCGCAAAAAATATGAGTAACGGCACTGAAATGACATGAATACCGAAAGGAAAAGGTTATAAAAATACATGGCAAATCTTTTTATCTTGGAATCCCCCGGTAAGGTATCCACGGTGAAGTCCTATCTCGGCTCGGGCTATAAGGTCGTGGCGTCTGTGGGTCACGTCCGTGATCTGCCGAAATCCACGCTGGGCGTAGACATCGAAAACGGCTTCGCCGCACACTATATCAATATCCGCGGCAAGGGTCCCCTGATCTCCGAGCTGAAAAAGGAAGTCAAGGCGGCAAATAAAGTCTATCTGGCAACCGATCCCGACCGCGAAGGAGAAGCCATTTCGTGGCATTTGATCGCGGCATTGAATATCCCCGAGGAAAAGGTGCGCCGTGTGACCTTCAACGAGGTGACAAAGGCGGCGGTGAAGGCGGCGATCAAACAGCCGCGCGGCATCGACATGAATCTGGTGAATTCCCAGCAGGCGCGCCGCATTCTCGACCGCGTTGTGGGCTATAAGCTCAGTCCGTTTCTGTGGAAAACGGTGCGCGGCGGTCTGTCTGCCGGCAGAGTGCAGTCGGTCGCCACAAGGATCATCGTGGATCGCGAAAACGAGATCCGCGCCTTTGTGCCCGAGGAATACTGGACGCTGGACGCACAGCTTACCACACCCGCAGGACAGGCGCTGACCGCCCGCTTCTTCGGGCAGGACGGCTCAAAGACCGAACTGCACAATCAGGAGGAGACCGACGCCGTTCTGGCGGCGCTCGAGGGCGGGACCTATGTCGTTGCCGGCGTGAAGCGCGGCGTGCGGCAGAAAAATCCGCTTCCACCCTTCATCACATCGACTCTCCAGCAGGAGGCTTCCCGCAAGCTGGGATTCCAGTCTCAGCGCATCATGCGGGTGGCGCAGGAATTGTACGAAGGTGTGAACGTCGGCGTCGAGCACGGCGGTCAGCAGGGTCTGATCACCTACATGAGAACCGACTCCCTGCACGTTTCCGCCGAGGCGATCGCCGCCGCACGGGAATATATCATTTCCGCCATGGGCGAGCGGTATTACCCCAAGACCCCCCGCGTGTATAAATCCAAGGCGGGCGCACAGGATGCGCACGAGGCGATCCGCCCCGCAAATCCCGCGCTGACGCCCGATTCCATTAAGAAATTCCTTTCCGCCGACCAATACAAGCTGTATCGGCTCATCTGGACGCGTTTTCTGGCAAGTCAGATGGAATCGGCGGAGATAGAGACCGTGACTGCCGACATCACCTGCAAAAATTATCACTTCCGCGCGAACGGTCACACGGTGAAATTCCCCGGCTATCTTTCTCTCTATGACGACAGCGAGGACGGACAGGATCGCAACACCCTGCCGCCCCTTTCGGAGGGCGATGCGCTCGGTCTGACCGCACTCGACCCCAAGCAGCACTTCACCGAGCCGCCTCCCCGTTACACCGAGGCTTCCTTAGTCAAGTTTTTGGAGGAGAAGGGAATCGGACGTCCGTCCACCTATTCCCCCATCATCACCACCATCATTTCCCGCGGATACGTGGAGCGGGACGGCAAGACGCTTCGCCCCACCAATCTGGGCGAGGTGACCACAAAGCTCATGCTCGAATCCTTCCCCGACGTGGTGGACTATGCCTTCACGGCGCAGATGGAAAATGAGCTGGACGGCATCGAGCACGGCGAAAGCACGGTGCAGGAGGTTCTGGGCGACTTTTACCGGGGCTTTGCCGAGCACCTCAAAAAGGCGGAGGAAGGCATTGCCGAGGGCAGGATTTCCGCACCCGCCGAAAAAACCGATCTGATCTGCGATAAATGCGGCGCGGTCATGGTGGTCAAGAACGGACGCTACGGCAAATTCGCGGCTTGCCCCAATTATCCCGCCTGCCGCAACACGAAGCCCCTGAACAAGGAGAGTGACGGCGAAAAGGAGCAGGAAGCACCGCAGAAAACCGGTCTTGTGTGTGAGGAATGCGGCGCGGAGATGGTTCTCCGTACCGGACGCTACGGCAGTTTCTATGCATGCAGTCGCTATCCGGCGTGCAAGAACACCAAGCAGATCACCCATGATATCGGCGTGAACTGTCCGGTGTGCGGCGGTAAGATCCAGATGAAGCGCGGACGCCGCAAGACTGTGTTCTACAGCTGTGAGAATTATAATACGTGTAAGTTTTCCTCTTGGGATCTGCCTCTGAACGAGACTTGTCCGCAGTGCGGTCAGATGCTCTTCCGCAAGAAGGGAAAGAACAAGATCGTGTGCCACAACGAGGCATGCGGCTATAAGCGGGACGCAGACCCGATCACCGAGCCGGAGCCGACCGAGGACGGCGCACCGACCCCGCAGGAAGAAAACGCATGAACAGTCAACAGGTAACGGAAATACGGGAAAGCGGCGCATCGGGCGCGCCCGCACGGGCACGGATTCGGGTCGTCGGCGCGGGACTGGCAGGGTGCGAAGCCGCATATCAGGCGGCGCGGCGCGGCGTTGAGGTGGATCTGCATGAGATGAAGCCGAAGAAGTATTCGCCGGCGCACCATTCGCCCCTGTTTGCCGAGCTGGTATGCTCCAACTCCCTGCGTTCGGCGCAGACGGTCAACGCGGCGGGCTTGCTGAAGGAAGAATTGCACCGCCTCGGCTCTCTGATCATGGAGGCGGCGCTTGCCTCCGAGGTGCCGGCAGGCTCGGCACTGGCGGTCGACCGTGAGCAGTTTTCGGGCTACATCACCGAAAAGATACGGTCGCACCCGCTGATCCGTATTCACGAAGAAGAGGTCTGCGAGATTCCGCGGGACGGTATCACGGTAATAGCGTCGGGTCCTCTGACGTCGGAGACCCTTTCCGCGCAGATCGCCGCGTATGTGGGGCAGGAGCACCTGTGGTTCTTTGATGCGGCGGCGCCCATCGTGGACGCGTCTACCGTCGATATGGAAAAGGCATTCTTTGCCTCCCGCTACAACAAGGGTGAGGCGGCATATATCAACTGCCCCATGAACCGCGAGGAATACACGGCGTTCTACCGCGAATTGGTGAATGCCCGCGAGGCGGCGCTCAAAGAGTTTGACCGCGACCTCAAGGTGTTCGAGGGCTGTATGCCGGTGGAGATCATGGCAAAGCGGGGCGAGGATACCCTCCTGTACGGTCCGCTCAAGCCTGTGGGGCTCACCGATCCCCGCACGGGGCAGATGCCGTATGCGGCGGTACAGCTTCGGGCGGAGAACCGCGAACAGACCCTGTTCAATTTGGTCGGGTTTCAGACCCACCTTGCGTTTGAAGAGCAGAAGCGCGTGTTCCGCATGATCCCGGGCTTGGAAAACGCGGAATTCGTGCGGTACGGCGTGATGCACCGCAACACGTTCATCCATTCTCCCGAATTGCTCAACTGTCATTACGGACTGCGCCGCAACCCCGACATTTTCTTTGCCGGACAGATGACGGGCGTGGAGGGCTACATCGAGTCCACCTCCTCCGGCTTTGCGGCGGGTGTGTGCGCCGCATATCGGGCGCAGGGACGTCCGATGCCTGACTTTCGGGACATCAGCGTGATCGGTGCGCTGGCGCATTATGTGTGCGGCGATACGCGGATCTCGGGGAATTTTCAGCCGATGAACGCGAACTTCGGGATTGTTCAGCTTCTCCCCGCCCGCGTGAAGGGCGGCAAGCTCGCGAAGAATCAGGCACTGGCAGACCGTTCCCTGCAATATATCGA
Organism: uncultured Eubacteriales bacterium; assembly: GCA_902491355.1. GTDB lineage: Bacteria > Bacillota > Clostridia > Oscillospirales > CAG-272 > UMGS2055. The sequence continues at coordinate 11,288 of CABUHM010000007.1, read as the reverse complement.
CGAGATCAGACAGACACTGTGAAGCCGTGAGTCCGTTTTTCTGCTCTTTTGAGACAGGGACGGCGGTTTGTTTCACTTCATTGACAGTGCACGGCACTGCACCGGCAGATGACGCCGGATATCAGAAAGGATTGGATACGATGAGAGTATTATTGGATGTCATGGGCGGGGACAACGCACCTGCCGAGCTGGTAAAGGGCGGTCTGGAGGCGGCACAGGCATATGCCGGCGCACAGATCGTGATGATCGGAGACGAGACCGCGATCCGTTCCTGCGCCGCCGAAAACGGACTGGATTTGACGGGCGCGAACATTGAGATCGTGCATGCGTCTCAGGTGATCGACATGGAGGACAATGCGCTGAGTGTGATACGCGAAAAGACCGACTCCTCCATGGCTGTGGGACTTCGCATGTTAGCCGAGGGACAGGGCGACGTATTTGTGAGCGCAGGAAATACGGGCGCGCTCCATGCAGGCTCTACCCTGATCGTGCGCAGAATCCGCGGCATCCGCCGTTCCGCCATTGCAAGCGTTCTTCCCTTTGAGCGTCCCACACTGCTCATCGACTCGGGCGCAAATGTGGAGGTCGATCCCGTGCATCTTCAGCAATTCGGCATGATCGGCTCCATTTACATGAATAAGCTGTTCGGCATTCCCGAGCCTGCCGTGGGTCTTTTGAACAACGGCACCGAGCCGGAAAAGGGCGGCAAACTGCAAAGAGAGGCGCATGCCCTCATGGAGAAGGACGAAAACATCCGCTTTGTGGGCAATGTGGAGGGAAAGGCCGCTCTGTTCGGCGTTTGCGACGTTCTTGTGACCGACGGCTATACGGGCAACATTTTCTTAAAGACCGTGGAGGGCGTATCGGTGTTCATGATGAAGAAGGTGAAGGGCGTGCTCACGCGCAACCCGCTCACCATGCTTTCGTCCCTGCCCATGAAGCGCGGTCTGCAGGAGCTGAAAAACAGCTTCGACGCCTCCGAATACGGCGGCGCGCCCCTACTCGGACTGACCAAGCCCGTTATCAAGACCCACGGCTCTTCGGACGCGCGCGAGGTGAAAAACGCGATCCGTCAGGCAATCAATTTTGCCGAGACCGGCGTCATTGCGGAGATCGCGCGTCGGCTGAAAAAGCAGGAGGAGAACCGTTCCGACGCAACGCCGTCCGAGGACAGCGCCGTGCAGGACTGACCCTGCGGGAAAGGAAGTGCCAATATGCATTCCGAAAAACAGAATACAGAATATAACTGTGCTGACCTGACACAGCTTGCACAGATCTTGGGACATACCTATGAGCATCCGGAGCTTCTGTTCCGTGCCGTGACCCATTCCTCTTACGCCAACGAGATGCACTCCAAGGGGCAGACCCTGGAATGCAACGAGCGGATGGAATTTCTCGGGGATTCGGTTCTGTCCATTGTCACAAGCGACTATCTGTTCCACCGTTATCCCAAGATGCCCGAGGGCGATCTTTCCAAGGTGCGCTCGGGAGCGGTGTGCGAGAAGGCGCTCAGCGCCTATGCGCGCTCCATGGGATTGGGCAATTTCATCCTTTTGGGGCACGGCGAGGAGCTTTCCAACGGACGGGACCGCTCGTCCATTCTTGCCGATGCGTTTGAGGCGGTGCTGGCGTCCTTGTATCTGGACGGCGGCTTTGAGCCGGTGAAGAGCTTTGTCCTGCCGTATATCACCGCCGAGGTGGAGAATATGCTCAGTCAGGGCAGAACCGAGGACTATAAAACCATTTTACAGCAGATCGTTCAGCAGGATCAGGGCGAACGGCTCGAATATGTCCTGATCTCCGAGAGCGGTCCGGCACACAAGCGGGTGTTTGAGGTGGAAGCGCATCTCAACTCCAATGTGATCGGACACGGCGTCGGCTCCTCCAAACGCGAGGCGGAGCAAATGGCGGCAAAGCAGGCGGTTGCCTTGTTCGGGGGCGGCGTTTGAGACGGGCGAACATTCCTGTTTTCGTGCCGCACAGAGGCTGTCCGTGTCAATGCGTGTTCTGCGATCAGCGGCAGATCGCCGGTGAGTCGGATATGACGCCCGACAGGGCGCGGGCGCAGATTGAAAGCTGTCTTGCGACCCTGCGTCCCGACGTGCGCGCCGAAATTGCGTTTTTCGGCGGCAGTTTTACGGGCATTGCGCGCGCGGAAATGATCGCGTATCTTGACGCGGCGCAGTCCTATGTAGACGGGACAAGGGTGGACGGCATCCGTCTTTCGACCCGTCCGGATTACATCACGCCCGAAATTTTACAGATCCTGTCCCGCTATGCCGTGCGTCATATCGAGCTTGGCATTCAGAGTCTGGACGACCGTGTGCTTGCCGCTTCGGGCAGAGGACATACGGCACAGCAGTCCCTTTCTGCCTGCCGCGCGGTGCGGGACGCCGGATCTTCCTTGGTGGGACAAATGATGATCGGTCTGCCTGCCTCTACCCTGACCGCGGAGCTCGAGACGGCACGCGGCATTGCCGCCGCAGGCGCGACGGCGGCGCGTGTGTACCCCACAGCGGTTTTGCGCGGGACGCGTCTGGCGGAAATGACCGAGGCGGGGAGCTATGTCCCGCTTACGTGCGGGGAGGCGGTCGAGCGGACCGCCGCAGTATTGGAACAGCTCGACGCGGACGGCGTGGACGTCCTGCGGGTGGGGCTGTGCGAGACCGAGCAGTTACGTCGGGACGCCGTGCTGTACGGCGGATATCATGCGGCGATGGGAGAGCTGGCGCGCAGTGAGGTGTTTTACCGCCGACAGCGTCGGGCATTCCTTGCAATGGGAGCGGAATTGCATCACAGCGGCGCGGAGGTCTTTTGCCCGCGTGGCAAGGCATCCCAGGTCGCGGGACAGCATGGGAGAAACCGTGCGCGCCTGATGGCGGAATTTGACGTAAAATGGATCAAGATTACAGAAATTGACGCGCTGACCGGCTACGGCATCGCGTGTGAGAGACGAGAAACGGAGAAGAACCGAGCATGAGAATCAAGGCATTGACCCTGCACGGCTTTAAGTCGTTCCCGGATAAGACCGTATTGAACTTTGAAAACGGCATCACCGCCGTTGTGGGTCCGAACGGCTCGGGAAAGTCCAATCTGTCGGACGCGATCCGATGGGTTCTGGGCGAGACCTCTGCCAAAAGTGTGCGCGGCGTCAAAATGGAGGACGTCATTTTCAGCGGCACCAATAACCGCCGTGCCATGGCGTATGCCGAGGTCTCACTGACCATAGACAATACCGACGAGGACACAAAGCTGGCGCTGGATTACGATGAGGTCACGGTCACGCGGCGTTGCTACCGCTCGGGCGAGAGCGAATACCTCATCAACGGAAAGACCGTGCGACAGCGCGATGTGACCGAGCTGTTTTTGAATACCGGTATGGGCAAAACGGGCTACTCCATGATCGGTCAGGGCAAGATCGCCGAGATCATTTCGCAAAAAAGCGAGGAACGCCGCAAGATTTTCGAGGAAGCGGCGGGCATTTCCAAATATCGGTTCAAGAAAAACGAAGCCGAGCGCAAAATGCAGGCGGTGGAGGACAATCTGGTTCGTCTCACCGATATCTGTCAGGAGCTTGGCTCACGCGTGGGTCCCCTGGAGCGGGAGAGCAACAAGGCAAAGCAGTATCTCGAATATTTTGCGGAAAAGAAGAAGTTGGATATCGCCCTGTGGCTGTTCGATATTGACCGTGTGCGGGTCACACTGCACGATTGCGAGGACAAATTCTCCATCGCAAAGCACGGTCTGGAAATGGCAGACGATACCTTAGCGGCATTGGAGACCCAAAACGAAAAGGGCTTTGCGGTATCGCAGGAAAATAAAATGAACGCAGACCGCACCGCCGATCAGATCAAAGCGGTGAGCGAGGAGAGCTTCGCGCTGGAAGGACAGCTTCGTCTGCGGGAGAACGATATCGGACACTACCGCGAGCTGATCACGCGCGCGGAAAACGAGATTTCCGAGCGGAACGGCGCACTGGGCGTCCATCAGGAGAGCTTGGAGGAGTTGGATCGGAATTGCGGCGAAATGCGCACCGAGCTGGCACAATTGGAGCAGGAAGGGCAGGACGCCGACGCCGCCATGCAGGTGCGGTTCGGTCGGCGTGCGGAGCTGGAAAACCGTCAGACCGCCAATCGCACCGCGTATCAGAACGAGCAGAACCGCATGACCGAGAGCCGCATTCGGCTTTCCGCTCTGGAAGCGGACGGACAGAATACCGCATCCCGCCGCGATGAGCTGGAGGAACGGCTCAACGAGGCGCAGAGCAATGCCCGTATGCTGGAGGAACGCATCGGACAGGCGGACAATACCATGCGGGAATATGCACAGCGCGGCGAGGAACTGCGTGGGCAGATCGCCGCGATCGACGCCAAAACGGGCGAGGCACGCCGTCAACTGGACGAGCTACGCGAGGCGTGCAACCGCATCGAGGTCTCCGTTTCCTCACGCAAGCAACGTATCGACGCACTGCAACGCATGGAGGAACTGTTCGAGGGCTACTCCCAAAGCGTCCGCCGCGTGATGCAGGCGGCGGAGCGTCATGAGATCGCAGGCATATGCGGTCCGGTGTCCCGCATCATTACGGTGAAGCCGAAATACAGCATCGCCATGGAAATGGCGCTGGGCGCAAGTCTGCAAAATATCGTGGTGGAGAGCGAGGATGCCGCAAAGGCGGCGATCCGCTACCTTAAGGACAACAATGCGGGACGCGCCACCTTTTATCCGCTGACCTCCATCCGTCCCACCCCTGCCCGCGTCGGGGAGCAGACCCTGCGGGGCTATCAGGGTTATCTCGGCATGGCGTCCGATCTGGTGGAATTCGACGCGCGCTTCCGCAACGTCGTGGTCTACCTTCTGGGACACACCGCCGTTTTCGATACGCTCGATCATGCCACCGCCATGGCGCGGGGAACGGGCTTCGGGCTTCGTGCCGTTACATTGGACGGTCAGATTATCAACGCGGGCGGCTCCTTCACGGGCGGCTCGGTGCGCAGAGACAGCGGCATGCTGACCCGCTCTGCCGAGATCGAAAAGATCCGCGGCGAGGTCGAAGCGCTCAAAAAGGAAGCCGAGCAGAAGAAAAAGGAAAGCGAAACGTGGGAGGCACGGGTCTCGGAGTCGGCAGGCGAAAAGGAAATGCTTGCGGCACAGACAGAGCTGTTGCAGTCCCTGTATCATGCGGAGGATACGCAGAAGCAGGTTCTGCTCTCTCAAAAGGAATCCGACGAAAAGCAGACGGCGGTGCTGATCGCCGCACTGGAGGGCTTGGAGACCACCGGACAGGAAAACATGCGGGAGATCGCCTCCCTGCAGGAATATCTGGATCGGGTCGGCGAAGAGCAGACCGCACGTCAGCAGGAATTCGACGCACTGGAAAAGGAACGCACCGCGCTTGCCAACGAGATCAACCGCGCCGGACAGGCACAGACCGCCCTGCAATTGCGCACGGCGGAGCTGCGTAAGGATATGGAGGCGGCGGAGCGCACCCGCGCACTGACACAGGAGGCAATTGCCGGAGTCGCCGTGCAGATCGGACGCGCGAAGGCGTCCATTGACGAAAACCGTGAGCTGATCCGCCGCGCCGAGGAAGAGATCAACGCGTCCAAACAGAAAATGGAGCTGACGGGCGAGGAGATCAAGCGTCTGGAGGCGGCGCAGGAGGAACTGCGTGCGGCGGCACTGCGGCAGGATCAGGCAATGACTGCATTGCGGGAGAAGATCCGACAGCAGTCGCACGATCGGGAGATCCTCTTTCGGGAATACACCCGTCTGGAAAGTCAGCTTTCCCAGATATCCGCAGAGCAGGATAAGCTGATCTCCAAGCTGTGGGAGGAATACGAGCTGACCGTTTCCGCCGCACATGAGGCGGGCTATGCGCCCATTGCGGAAAGTGAACGGACTGCCACGGTGGCGCGTCAGTCCGAGTACCGCAACAAGATCCGTGCGCTCGGGTCGGTCAATACCAACGCCATCGAGGAGTACCGCGAGGTCAAGGAACGGTACGACTTCATGAACGGGCAGATCAACGATCTGACCACCTCACGTGAGGAATTGCACACGGTCATCTTCCAGCTCGAAAAGGAGATGCGGGAGCGCTTCGTTTCCACCATGGATCAGCTCAACCGCACCTTCAAGCGCGTGTTCCGCGAGCTGTTCGGCGGCGGTAATGCGGAGCTGATCATCGACGATCCGGAAAATGTGCTCGAAAGCGGTATTACCATCAATGTGGCGCCTCCGGGCAAGATTATCAATAATCTGAGCCTGTTGTCGGGCGGCGAGCAGTCCTTTGTGGCGACGGCACTGCTGTATGCCATCTTAGAGGTCAACCCCACGCCGTTCTGCATGCTGGACGAGGTGGAGGCGGCACTGGATGACGTCAACGTGGCGCGCTTCGCCGAATACGCACGGCGCTTCTCCCATAAGACCCAGTTCATCATTATTACCCACCGTCGCGGCACCATGGAGCGGGCGGACACCATTTACGGTGTGACCATGCCCGAACGCGGTATTTCCCGCGTGCTGACCCTGAATGTCAATGAGGTGGAAGCCAAGCTCGGAATCAAGCTCAATGGCGGAAAGGAATCGTAAATGTCGTTTTTTCAAAAATTAAAGGAGGGTCTCTCCAAAACCAAAAAGTCCTTCGTTTCGGCGGTGGACAGCCTCTTTTCCTCCTTCACACGGGTGGATGAGGACATGCTGGAGGAGCTGGAGGAGCTTCTGATCATGGCGGACACGGGCGCCGTCGGCGCGGAGGAGATCATCGATACACTGCGCACCCGCTTAAAGGAGCGTCGGATCACGGATCCCGCCATGGCGCGCGATGTCCTCAAGGAGATTCTTGTGGAACGGATCGGAGAGGGCGAGGAGTTGCATCTCGGCACCAAGCCGTCGGTCATCTTGGTTATCGGCGTCAACGGCGTGGGCAAGACCACGTCGGTGGCGAAGATCGCGGGATTGCTCAAGCGCGAGGGCAAGCGGGTCATTTTGGCGGCGGCAGACACCTTCCGCGCAGGCGCGATCGATCAGCTTGCGGTTTGGGCGGATCGGGTCGGCGTGGAGCTGATCCGTCACGAGGAAGGCTCCGACCCTGCTTCCGTGGTCTTTGACGCGGCATCCGCCGCACGGAGTCGCGGTGCCGATGTTCTGATCGTGGACACGGCAGGTCGGCTGCACAATAAGAAAAATCTGATGGACGAGCTGGCAAAGATCGATCGGGTGCTCACCCGCGAGCTGCCGGGAGCGGATCGGGAGACCTTGCTGGTGCTGGACTCCACGACCGGTCAGAACGCCGTCAATCAGGCAAAGGAATTCAGTCAGAGCGCACCCATCACGGGTCTGGTCATGACCAAGCTGGACGGGACGGCAAAGGGCGGCATTGTGTTCTCCGTGAAAAAGGAGCTGAACATCCCTGTGAAATTCATCGGCGTGGGCGAAAAGATCGACGATCTGGAGCATTTCGACGCCGTACAGTTTGTGGACGCATTGTTTGAGTGATTGTGAAATACTTTTTCGGGAGAAAGCATGAAGATCGTTTTGGCATCTCATAATAAAAAGAAACTGGCGGAAATGCAGACCCTGCTTGCCGCATGCTGTCCGGACGCGGAGCTGGTGCTTCCGTCCGACGTGGGCATCCGCGAAGAGCCGGAGGAAACGGGCGCGACCTTTTTGGAAAACGCACTGATCAAGGCACGCTTCATTTCCCGTTGCGGATACATTGCCGTGGCGGATGATTCCGGACTGTGCGTGGACGCACTGCACGGAGAGCCGGGCGTGCGCTCGGCACGGTTTTCGGGCGGCGGCGACGACGAGAACAACGCATTGCTGTTAAAAAAGCTGGACAGAACGCCGCAGTCCCGCCGCGGTGCGCATTTCACCTGCTGTATGGTGTGTACGCTTCCCGGCGAGGAACGGTATCTTGCCGTGCAGGAGATCTGCCGCGGACGCATTCTGGAAGCGCCCGAGGGGGACGACGGCTTCGGATACGACCCGCTCTTCTTCTCGGACGAGTTGCAAAAGTCGTTCGGTTCAGCATCCGCCGAGGAAAAGAACGGCGTGAGCCACAGAGGGCGCGCGGCAAGACGCTTTGCCGCCTCTCTGGAAGACTTTATCGGATATGAACACGAATGACACAACCTCAAAAAAGAACCGAACGGTGATATACGGCGGCACCTTTGCTCCCATCCATATGGGACATGTGCATGCCGTCCGCGCCTGCCGCGAACAGCTTCGCCCCGACCGCATGCTGGTGATGCCGGCGAACATCCCGCCCCACAAGCAGATCGATCCTGCGGATCAGCCCATGCGGCGCTATGAAATGGCGTGTCTGGCATTGGAGGACGAGGCGGGCTACGGCGACAGCCTGACGGTCTCGGACTACGAGCTGTCCTGCGACGGCAAGAGCTACACCGTGAACACCCTGCGGCACTTTGCCGCGCCCGATACCGCGCTGACCCTGCTGTGCGGCACCGACATGTTCCTGACGCTGGATACATGGTATCGTGCGGAGGAGATCTTCCGACTGGCGCGCATCGCGCTGATCCGTCGGGAGTCGGATGCAAAGACCCAAGCCGAAATTGCCGCGCAATCGCGGCGCTATACCGAGCGGTACGGCGCGGAGATCGTCACACTGCACTGCGATGCGGTGGAGCTGTCGTCCTCCGAGATCCGCAAAACGGTGGCGGCGGGTGGCTGCATCCGCGGACTGGTTCCCGAAAAAGTGGAAGCATATATCCGTGAAAACGGACTGTACCGAAGGGAGGAATGCAAATGACCCGAGACGAACTGCGTCGGGAAATCGCCGGTTATGTCAGCGGAAAGCGTCTGGCGCACACCTACGCTGTGGAGCGCGAAAGCGAGGCGCTGGCACACATCTTTTCCCTGGACGCAGACATGACCGAGAAGCTGTGCTGTGCCGCACTTTTACACGACCTGACCAAGCAGAAAACCACCGAGGAGCAATTGGAGCTGTGCCGTCGCTTCGGCATTGCCTATACCCCGTGCGATCGTGCCGCGCCCAAGGTGTTCCACGCCATGACCGGCGCCGCGCTGGCGCGGGAGCTGTTTCCCGAGGTCGCGGACGAAACGGTGTGCGCATGCATCCGCTATCACACCGTGGGACGTCCCGATATGACCCTTCCCGAAAAGCTCCTGTTTTTAGCCGACTACATTGAGGATACCCGCACCTTTCCGGACTGTGTGGAGCTTCGCCGCCTGTTTTACGACGGTCTGCCGCAGTCCCTGCCCGAGCGTCTGATACATCTGGATCGCATCATGGTGACCGCCTATGATATGACGGTGCGCTGTCTTTTGGAAGAAAATGCCGTGATTTCGCCCGACACCGTAGCGGCGCGGAATGCACTGCTGTTAGATAGAATCCATCAACAAAACCAACAAAAATGAGGAGACGAACATGAACCAGAAACAAACGACGAATCGTCCGAAGAAAAACAGACGGAAAACAGCCCTGATTTCAGGCGGCATCCTGATCGCCATTCTTCTTCTGATCGGAATTGCCGTCGGCGCGATTTACTATCTCTGCAATGTATATAAGCCGAATCCCGAACCGCTGATCACGGGTAAGGCGCCCTCCGTTACTACCGATGAAAACGGCAACACCGGAACCGGTGACACCGGAAGCAACGGCGACGACAACCCTCCGACCGTGCCGCAGAAGGAAGGCTTTTACAACTATCTGGTGCTCGGCAAGGACGTGGGCGGCGGCAATACCGACGTCTTTATGCTCATTTCCTTTGACACCAAGAACCACTCCATTGCGCTGATGCAGATCCCGCGCGATACCTACATGGAGGCGGACGGCAGTCATTATAAGATCAATTCTCTGTATGCGCATATGCGTAACCGTGAGCGCAGACAGAATTCCGGACTGTCCGAAAGCGAACTGACCGATGCCGCCATGCGCGACGTATGCGTGGCTCTGGGCAACAGCCTGAACATGACCATCCACTACTATGCCATCATGGATCTTCAGGGCTTCCGCAACATTGTGGACGTGCTGGGCGGCGTGTATGTGGACGTGCCGCGCGACATGACCTACGTGGATAAGGAGCAGAATCTGCACATCTACCTGAAAAAGGGTCCGCAACGTCTGGACGGCGAAAAGGCGGAACAGTTCGTGCGCTTCCGCAAAGGCTACCGTCTTGCCGACATCACGCGTATCGACGCGCAGAAGATCTTCATGACGGCGCTGATCAATCAGGTCAAGACCTCTCTGACGGTCAATACGGTCGGCGGTATGGTGCAGCAGGTCATCAAATATGTGAATACCTCCATGCCCGTTTCCGATATGGTGCATTTCGCGCAGGAATTCTTCTCGGTGGATAACGCCAACATATACATGCTGACCTGCCCGGGCGAGGCGACCTATGTGGAGGGAATTTCCTATTACGTCATTCACCGTGAGCAGATGCTGTACTATGTCAATCGCTACTTCAACGTGTACGAGGCAGATATCAACGAGGCGGATTTCGACAGCGGACGCGTCTTTGTGAGCGAGCAGTATTCGGATGTGCTGTCGATCTACGAAAAGGCATTTGAACAGCCCGATAACGAAAGAACCGCAGAGGATATCACCAATAACGGTCTGCCTCTGATCTGATGCGATACCGCGTGATCCGTGCACGGCACATTTTCACGTGCCGTCGGGATCATGCGGGAAAGCCCCGACCGAATAAACCGAAGGAGTTTATAGTATGATGGAACAAAACGAAAACCGTTTTCACGGCGAAGGCGCCGCAGAAACGGCGAGCGGCGCCGAGCTGACTTCCGAGGAGATCGCGCGTATCATCGTCCGCGAGCTGGACGAAAAACGCGCGCAGTCGCTCAAGCTGTTGTATGTGGAGGATCACACCATTCTGGCGGATTATTTTATCATTGCCACGGGTAACTCCAACACCCAGCTACGCGCCCTGTCCGGCTATGTGGAGGAGCGCCTCAAAAAGGAGGGCATATCGCCTCTCCGCATCGAGGGATATCATGAGGCATCGTGGATCCTGATGGATTACGCAGGTGTGATCGTGCATCTGTTTACGCCCCAGACCAGACAGTTTTATAATTTGGAAAAGCTGTGGTCTATGTCAAGTGAAATGGATATCTCCGACCTGCTTGCGCAGGACTGACGAAAGGAACTGAAATACCATGCAATACGATTTTGAGCGGATCGACGCCAAATGGCAGAAGATCTGGGACGAAAAGCAGGCGTTCATCGCAAAAGAAGACCACACCAAGCCGAAGTTTTACGGTCTGGTCGAGTTTCCGTATCCCTCGGGCGC
>CABUHM010000006.1:0-16111 GCA_902491355.1 uncultured Eubacteriales bacterium | reverse complement strand
AGAAAGGTTCGTGCCGTCCTCGTCAAATTCTCTGGTCAGCACGGTGTCAATACCGCGCGGCAGGGCTTTCAGCTTTTCGTCAAACGCCGCCAAATGCAGGGCGCGCTCAGCGGTCGCACGGTCCGATGCGGTGCATTCGTCCCCAAGCACGTTTTCCCCGACGGTGGCGGCGAATATCTTATAATCCTGAAACACCGCCGCCATGCGCGAACGATAGGAATCGGTCTCAAGTTCGCGGATATCGGTTCCGTTATACAGAATCGCGCACGAATCGGGCTGATACAAGCCCATGATCAGTTTGACCGGCGTGGTTTTTCCCGCGCCGTTATAAATACGGCATCTTGTTTGGGAGTGCTTCATCCATACCACCCGCAACATCGGCTGAACGGTACACTTCAGCTTTTCTTTCATGCTACCTTTCTCCGACTGTCAATAAAAACCGATGCCGTTTAAAACAATGTTACCATATTTTATTATCATTGTCAACACATTTTGTAATAATAGACGAAACGCAAACATCCGTCGGTCGTAAATTCGTTATTTTTGACCGATACGATCGGTTTCCGTGCCGCGCGTGCTCATAAGCGAGTGCAAGACGGGCACAAAAACGTCCGATCCTCCCGACGTGCGGCGCTTTCTCTCATGATCCGCGCGTTTTTTGCAGATCTGCGACGGGCGCGCCGCGGAAAAATTCACATCTTAGCACTATATTCGGGCAGAGCAAAGGTCTATAATAAGGATATCATCGGGGTATTATCCGAACGGAAAAGAGAGTGAGACCTGAACATGTCGAAAAAAGAAAAAACCGCCCTCAACAGCCGTCGCGGCAAAACGGGCGGCGAGGCGTTGATAGAAGGCGTTATGATGAAGAGCGCCAAACGGTATGCCGTCTCGGTACGGCTTCCGGACGGCTCCATCAAGACCAAGGTGGAGGACTGTCACCCCGCAAAGGAAAAACATAAATGGATGGGACTTCCGCTCATCCGCGGCGTGGTGGGCTTTGTGGAATCCATGATTCTAAGCTACCGTTGCTTGGGTTATTCGGCAGAGGCGCTCGGACTGGACGAGGCAGAGCCGGAAAGCCGCTTTGAAAAGTGGCTGGATCGCAAATTCGGCAACAAGCTGACGGGCGTGGTCATGGCGTTTTCCATGGTGCTGGGCATCGCGCTTGCCATCGGTCTGTTCGCCGTGCTTCCCGGACTTGCGGGGCACGGGATCAACTATCTGTTCGGCGGCGGACTGACGTGGCAGTTGAGCATTGCCGAGGGTTTTATGAAGATTGCCATTTTCACCCTGTATCTGTGGCTGGTCTCCCTCACCCCCGACATCAAACGCACCTTTGAATATCACGGCGCAGAGCACAAGACCATCGCCTGCTACGAAGCGGGCGACGAGCTGATCCCCGCCAACGTGAAAAAACATACCCGTTTCCACCCCCGTTGCGGAACCGCCTTCCTGTTCGTCATGATGGCGATCAGTATACTGGTGTTTACCCTCATCTATCTGATCCCGGGCTTTGACACCGACAACACCCTCCTGCGCATCCTCATCCGCCTGCCCGTGCTCCCGCTCCTGTTCGGCTTGGGCTACGAATTCATCCGCTATGCGGGCACGCACGACAATGTGCTCATCCGCGCACTGTCCCAGCCCGGGTTGTGGATGCAACGCCTGACCACAAAAGAGCCGGACGAATCCGAAATCGAAGTGGCGATCATGTCCCTCAAGCTCTCCCTGCTTGAAGAATTCCCCGAAGCCGAGGAAGAAGCGCGCGCGGCAATGCACACAAAGGAAGGCGAAGCCGACGGCAAGAGCGCCGAGGACGGCACAGAGCAGGAGAAAGAGAAGGAGCAGGACAGCGTTGCTCCGACCGACGGAGAAGTCTGACATGACCGACTGCACCGAGCTTCTGCGCCTGACCCCCGAGGAACGGCTCCTGCGCGAGTATTTCCCCGCGCCGGAGGCACAGGAAGAGGCGCGCCGCCGCTTGGCTGAAGGCGAACCGCTTGCATACATCCTCGGCGAATGGAGCTTTTACGGCGAGGTGTACACCGTGACGCCCGACGTGCTCATTCCGCGCTCGGACACCGAGATCTTAGTGGAACGGCTCATACGTGATCTGCCGCAGAACGGACGCTTTTTGGATCTGTGCACCGGAAGCGGCTGTGATGCCATCTCGGTTGCGGCGCACCGTCCCGACCTGACCTGTGTTGCCGTGGACATTTCTGCGGCGGCGCTGGACATCGCCCGAAAAAATGCGGCGCGCAACGGCGTGACCGACCGCATCCGCTTTGTGCAGGGAGACGTTTTGAGCGATCTGCCCGACGCGGGAGACGGCTTTTGCGCCATTGCCGCAAATCCGCCGTACATCGATTCCGCCGTGGTGGACACCCTCCCGGAGCAGGTTCGCCGCGAGCCGCGTATTGCTCTTGACGGCGGTGCGGACGGCATGGATTTCTACCGCGCCATCCTGTCAGGTCACCTTTCCCGTCTGACCCCCGACGGCATGCTCTATTTTGAGATCGGCTACGATCAGGCGGAAAAGATCACCCGTCTGTGCGCGCCCCGTCCCTGCCGCATCCTGCGCGACTACGGCGGAAACGACCGTGTCGCCGTCATTTCCCCGTTTTCCGAGAATTCCGAAATTTCGGAATGACCCGAACATACTGCGGGCGTATGCCCGAACCGAACGGCTTGGTTCCCTTCCCAATCCGGATATTCCCACCGTCCCGTCATTTTTACCGTTTTCTGTATTGATGCGCCGTCCCATACGGCAGAAGGAGATTCTTATGGCTGAACAACGATATCGCCGCACCGCACAGCGCTCCGCGACCCCGCTCGTCATCGTGATCATCGTTCTTTCCTGCCTGCTCGTTGCATGCGGTGTCCTTTTGGTGCTTGCCATGCGGCAGGACAGTCCGACCCCCGCGCCGTCTCCCGCGACAAGCGGCATCGGTTCGGGCACCGTAGCGCCGCCCGAAACCACAACCGATCAGGCGACAACCACCCCCGACCCTTCCGGCTCCGACACCGCATCGCAGGACACGACCACCGAAAAGTCCGATCCGAAAAATCCGAAGGACGTGGAATGGACCACCGTGAAAATGCCCGTGGCAAACGTGCATCTGGGCAATCTCATCTTGGTCAACTATGAGCATGAATACACCTTCCCCACCGTGCAGATGATCACGTTCTACGGAAACAAGACCGCGCCGTATCTTCTGCGCAGTTCGTCCGTATCGGTGACTGCCGAAACCCTGCGCGCCTTCAACGAAACCATGCAGGCGTTCTATGACAAGACGAAAAACGCCGAAATTCTTGTAGTCTCGGGCTTCCGCGATTATGAAGCACAGCAGACCGTGTATGCCGATTATGTGGATCGGAACGGCATCGCGGCGGCGGAAAAATACGTCGCCATGCCCGGATATTCCGAGCACCACACGGGTCTGTGCATCGACCTTGCCCGCTATGCCGACGAAAAGACCTACGACCTCGGCTCCTCCGCCTTCTATCCCGATTTTCTGCGTGAGGCGACCGCGCACGGCTTTGTGCGCCGCTACATTTCCGCAAAGTACGAATACACCCACATCACCAACGAGGATTGGCACTTCCGCTATGTGGGCGTGCCGCATGCCTACTATATGAACGCCAAGAGCCTGTGCCTGGAGGAATACATCCGCACCCTCTCCGGCTACCCCTTCGACGGGGAGCATCTGTGCTTCTCCGACGAGGACGGAAGAAACTGGGACATCTATTATGTCTCGGCGGATTCCGCAAAAACAGGCTCCGATCCCGATAGCATAGCGCTCCCCGTGCCGAAGAATCTGCCCTATACGGTCAGCGGCAATAATATCGACGGCTTCATCGTCACCGTCCAGCGCTGACCGGGGCGCATCCGCACGTCGCCCTGACACAAAACACAAAAGCCGACATTTTCAAGTCGTTTTAACCGCTTGAAAATGTCGGCTCTTTTCATGCTTTTTGCCTTGCTTGTTTCCGATCCGCGCCGTTTGCAGACAGCTCAGCCATGGGCAATTCGCTCATGCGCAGTTTTGCACAGCCGTACGGACAGAACAGCTTCCGCACGATCCCGCCCGTCGGTGCAGTATCGGTGGGGAGCTTTGCCGCGACGGTGTCATAGCCGTCCTCGTAGTCCCACGTGATCGGCGCCACGTCAACGGCAATGACCACGGGCGGCTTTTCGCTCGAAAACGGAATTTCGGAAATGTCGTTTTCGGTCACCGTGAAGGTGCTTCCCGCAAAGCCGTATCGCCATTCACTCTTTCCGACGTACTCATAGTCGCAATACGGAAATTTCCGTTCCACGCCCGCGTCGGTGTATTCCCGCATTTTCTTTTCGTATGCAATGGGCAGGGAGAATACCAGAGGACCGTATTTCAGCGTTTTCATGCGGTTCGGGCGATCGGTCAGCACAGGCTCATAAAACAGCTCGATCCCGATTTCCCGCTCCTCGCCCGCCGTCAGCGAAAAGCTGAGATACGGCTCTCGGGCAGTCTCTTTTCCGTCGCAGACCGCCTTTTGACAGAACGACGGAATGCGCACCCGAAGGCAAAAGTCCTTCTTTGCACGGACGGTGTATTTCAGCCTTTTTTTGAAGGGGTACTCCGTTTCAAGAGAGACGGTGCCGATATCGGTCGTCAGGACAGACGGGATCAGGCTCGCGGAGGTCACCGTATCCCCGTCGCGGTAAAACGCCGAAAGGGCGAATTTGGGCAGTGCCTGATTGAAATTCGCGGTGCAACAGCCGAAATTCGGCTCCAGACCGAAGAGGTGGGATTCGGGTCCGTTGGTGCGGAAGATCGCCTTGCCCGGGAAGCGCTCACAGCTGATCTGATTTGCCATCTGATCGTACTGGTGCGCCCACATATCGTCGCTGACTGCGGCAAAAAAGGCATTGCAGGCGACCGTTTCCAGCCGCTCCGCCCAGAAGGGATCGCCGCTTCCCGCATAGAGGTGCTCCATGGAATACATCAGCTCGGCAACGGCGCAAAGCTCGGTGCCCTGAATGGGACTGATGCCCGAAAGGCACTCGTCTCCGGTAAAGGTATCCACGCACGTCCCGTTGTACTGCATCAGCATGTCGTAATGCCTGCGCGCACAGCCCCGATATTTGCCGCCGAGCAGTTTGTCGGTCAGCGGCTCGATCTTGAGCATCATGGCAAGATTCACCACATGAGTCTCAAACGTCCATTGGTTTTTCGGTCGGATAAAGCAATCGGTCACGGTGTTGTAGTTCTTGCCCTGCCCGTCCAGGAGACGCGCCAACTCGCCGATCCACCCGTCGCTGTAGCGCTCCGACAGGAAATTCAGCGCAACAAACGCCTCAAACCAGCGGTATTCCGCCCAGCAGAACAGATGAATTTCGCCCGAGGAAAGCAGATCGTAATAGTTTTTCATCATCCGATACAGGACGGTCGGCACACGTTCATCGCCCGAGCATTCGTAATAGACCGTCAGTGTCTTGGAGATCAACTGTACCGCCCATGTATCGTAGGTTTTCCGATCCTCGCGCTTGCACGGACAGATCCAGCCGTCCTCCTGCTGATATCCGATGATCGCATCCATGTATTTTTTCGCTCTGCCGATCATATCGTCGCTTTCAAGCAGATAGGCAAGCGGGATGAAGCCGTCGAGCCAATAGGGGACACGCTCCCAGCCCTCACTGCTACCGCCGATCCACATGCTGTCGCGCACGTCCTTCCACACGCGGTCAAGGTTGCCGGAAAGTCCCCTCGCCTGAACCTCAAGCTGTGCCCTGAGCCATCCTGACGGCTTGATCTCCTTTGTTGTAAAGAAATTCATTTCCCTTCCTCCGTTATATTGTTATATGTAAAAAATCGTTCCGTTCGCGTTACCCGTATTCTACCATGATTCCGACGCAAACGCAACCGCTTTGCCAAAAAATGTTTTCCGCATAATATAACGCCGAAGCCCCCGTTTCACTGCGGAGCTTCGGCGTTTTTCTTCTTTAATTGATACGAATGCGGATATCCCCCGTGGTTGTGGTAATTTCGCACTTGCCGCCGACTGCGGTTGCGGGGAGATCGACGCGACCGATATCGGTATGGGTCACGAACACCTTTTCGGTCAGCAGGCTTCCCGTAACGCTTCCCGTGCTTGTTTTCACGGAAAGCTCACCTGCGTCGCATCGGTCGAGCCTGACGTCTCCCGTGCTTCTCTCAACCGAGATCGATGCTTCGGCGACCACGTTTTGCAGGACGGCTGTGCCCGTGCTCCCGCCCGAGGTCAGACGGTTGCACCGCACATCGGGACGGAACGCGGCGCTTGCATTCCGCCGTGTTTTATGCTATACTGTCACCACAAACGCAGGAGGCTCATCATGAAACTTTATCTTGTCCGCCACGGAATTTGCAGACACAATATGACCGATTCGGCGTCGGTACTGGACGATCCGTTTTGCAGTACGGCGCTTCCCTATGACCGCGAGGTTCTGATCCCGCAGGGCGTCCTGCAGGCGGAGCTGACGGGCTTTTTCCTCAGAGACGTTCCGTTTGATGCAGTCTATTCCAGCGGGCTCATCCGCGCGGTGCAGACCGCCGCATGCATTCTTAAATTTCAAAAAGAGGAAAAATGCCTGCATATCCTGCCCGACCTTGCGGAGGAGGGCTATTTCACCGAAAAGCTCCCCGATTTGGAAAATCACGTCTACACGACCTTTTGGCGAAACGCGGAACTGCCGACCAACCCCTCGGCAACGGGGCTTGCGCGGGTGACAGACGACGAACTGCCGCCCGATATCCGCCGCCGCGCCGACAATATGGCACGCTTTCTGCTCGAACGGCACAAAAACGACGCCAACGTTTTAGCAGTGTCCCACGGGGCGTTTCTCTATCAGTACCTGATCCCCGCCCTGCTCGGAGATCATATGTCCGCCATGCGCATTGCCGCTTCGAATTGCGGCATCACGGTGTTGCATTTTCAGGAAAACGGTGATATGACCGTGGAGACCGCCAACGATATCGGACACCTCGGCACAGCGGCATACTGACTGCACTGCAAAACGTTTTTTGCGTTTTTGCACTTTCCTTCTCTTTTCTTCTTGCAATCCGACAAATTGTGTGCTATACTGTCCCGTGTCGTGCGCCCGCGCGCACTGCGCAATTTCACTGACCGTTCGGAGTATCTGTACCCATGATTTCAACCGTATTGGATTATATCGCGCAAAATCCCCGCCTGTTCATCGGAAACGCATGGGGACTTGTGGCGGCTGTCTTTTCCTTCTGCACCTATCAGGCAAAAAACGAGAAGCGCCTGCTGATTTTGCAGACGGGCGTGATCATCGCCACAATCCTGTCGTATGCGACCTTGGGTGCATGGTCGGGCATGGCGCTGAACATTGTGTGCCTTTTGCGCAACCTCGTCTTTTTTGCCAAGAACACCAAGGTGTTTTCCCATCCCGCGTGGCCGTATGTACTGGCGGCGATTCTCGCCGGCATGGGCGCGCTTTCCTGGCAGGGACCGATCTCCCTTTTGGTGATCGCAGCGCTGGTCATCAATACCATTGTGCTTTCGTGGAGCAGTAACCGACGCCTGCGGCAGAGCATTCTGTTCACGTCCACATTGGTCATCATCTACAATCTCTATTTTCAGGCATACTTTTCGGTGCTCATGGAATCGGTCTGCATCGTTTCCTCCGCCGTCGGCTTGTATCGCTATCGCGGTCAGGCGGAGAAAAACTGAAAACCTCGGAAAAATTCAGGGTAACGCACCTGCACACGCAGGAACGTTGCCCTGTTTTTTTCTCTTATTGAGACATTTATCGCACAAAAATTAGACGATCCGTGAATTCCTCCCGTTTTCCGCTTGCGTTTTACTGAAGAATCATGTACAATGAAAAAAAGATATTCGGTTGATCCGACAGGCAAAGGAGGAGCCATGGCAAGATCCGTTGTATATATCGACTGTGAGATCGGAATTGACGATAAAAAGATCCATGATCTCGGAGCGGTCAGGAGCGACCGTTCCTCCTTCCACGCGCCGTCTCTGCGGGATTTCCTTGCCTTCCTGTCCGATGCGGATTTTGTCTGCGGACATAATATCATTCATCACGATCTCGAATATCTGACACCGCATTTGGAAGAGCCGCTCCGTGCCCAACCAATCGACACGCTCTACCTGTCCCCGCTTTTGTTTCCGTGCCGCCCGTATCACAGACTGGTCAAGGACGACAAATTGCAGGTCGATCAGCTCAACAATCCGCTCAATGACGCGGAAAAGGCAATGCGCCTTTTGGCGGATGAAGTGAACGCATTCCAGGCGCTTTCGTCCAAGCGGAAGCAGATATACTGCTGTCTTTTATACGACAAACCGGAATTCGGGGGCTTTTTCGATTATGTGGGCTTCGTCCCGTACCGCTCCAATGTGCCGCGGCTCATTCGGGAAGAATTTGACGGGCGCATCTGTGCCAATGCCGATGTGGAACTGATGATCCGACATTACCCCACCGAGCTTGCCTATGCGCTTGCCCTGATCGGCTCGGCGGACTATCACTCGGTCACGCCGCCGTGGCTGACCCGAAACTATCCCAAAATCGATAACGTGGTGACCTTCCTCTGCCACACCCCGTGCGCGGACGGATGCGCGTACTGCCGCGACAGGCTGAATATTTACAAAAAGCTAAAGCAGTTTTTCGGCTACGACTCCTTCCGCACCTATGCGGGAGAGCCGCTACAGGAGCGTGCGGCGCAGGCGGCGGTGGACGGAAAATCCCTACTTGCCGTTTTTCCGACGGGCGGCGGGAAATCCATCACCTTTCAGCTCCCCGCGCTGATGGCGGGGGAATGCGCCCACGGACTGACGGTCGTGATCTCCCCGCTCCAGTCCCTGATGAAGGATCAGGTGGACAACCTCAACGAAAAAGGTCTTGTCGATGCGGTCACGGTGAACGGACTGCTCAGCCCCATCGAGCGCGCCGAAGCGCTTGACCGTGTGGCGTGCGGGCTTGCCACGCTTTTGTACATCTCGCCCGAACAGCTCCGCTCCCGCACCATTGAAAAACTGTTGCTCTCCCGCAATGTGGTTCGGTTTGTGATCGACGAGGCGCATTGCTTTTCGGCGTGGGGACAGGATTTCCGCGTGGACTACCTGTATATCGGCGATTTTATTCGGGAATATCAGCAGAAAAAACAGCTTCGGAATCCCATTCCCGTTTCCTGCTTCACCGCCACGGCAAAGCAAAAGGTCATCACGGACATCTGCGACTATTTCCGCGTCAAGCTGGATCTGCCGCTCGAACTGTTCACGTCGAATGCAGATCGCGAAAACCTGCGCTACACCGTGCTTTTCAAGGAGACGGATGAGGAAAAGTACAATGCGCTCCGCTCGCTGATCGCACAGAAAAACTGCCCCACCATCGTATACGTTTCCCGCACGAGACGCACGGTGGAGCTTGCAAAAAAGCTGACGGGCGACGGCTTTCCCGCAAAGCCCTTCAACGGGAAAATGGATCCGAACGAGAAGATCGCAAATCAGGAGGCCTTCATCGGCAATCAGGTGCAGATCATCGTTGCGACCTCGGCGTTCGGCATGGGCGTGGACAAGAAGGACGTCCGTCTGGTCGTCCACTACGACATTTCCGATTCGCTTGAAAATTACGTTCAGGAGGCGGGACGCGCAGGACGCGACCCAAGCCTGCTGGCGGAGTGCTACGTCCTGTTCAACGACAATGATCTGGACAAGCATTTTATGCTCTTGAACCAGACAAAGCTCAGCATCAGCGAGATCCAACAGGTGTGGAAAGCCCTCAAGGATATGACGCGGGAAAAGCCGTGGGTCTGCTGTTCCGCCTTGGAGATCGCAAGACAGGCGGGGTGGGACGACTCCTCGGCGCGCGAGATCGAATCACGCGTCCGAACGGCTGTCGCGGCTTTGGAAAATGCGGGTTACGTGAAGCGCGGCAGAAATGTCCCGCACGTGTATGCCACAAGCATTCTGGCAAAGGACATGGAGGAAGCGTCCCTCAAAATCGAGCATTCCGCGGCGTTCGGCGAAAAGCAAAAGGAAAACGCCAAACGCATCATCAAATCCTTAATATCGGTCAGAAGCATTGCCGCCGCGGGAAACGACAATGCGGAGTCGCGCGTGGATTATCTTGCGGATATCCTCGGCATCCCGAAGGAGGACGTGATCTCCTCGGTCAACCTGATGCGTCAGGAGGGCATCCTTGCCGACAGCATGGATATGTCGGCGTACATCCTGAAATCGGATACCGAAAACCGCTCCGCGCAGATCCTGAATCGGTTTGCAAAGCTGGAAGATTTCCTCCTGGGGCAGTTGGAGGAAACGGGCGCGGATTATTCCTTAAAGGAGCTGAACGAAGCGGCGCTGTCGGCGGGGATCGCAGGCTCGTCCGTCAAAAACATCCGCACTCTGCTCTATTACCTGACCATCAAGGGCTATATCTCCAAGGGGAACGCCGTTTCGGACGACGGCTCATCCGAGCCGAGCCAACGCGCCCTGATCGTGCCGACCATGGAGATCCCGAGGCTGATCGACAAATACCGCCGCCGCATCGATATCTGCCGCTTCCTGGTTTCCCGCTTTTATGACACCGCGCAGACATCGGAAACGGGAAAAGAGGAAGCGCCGGTCCTGTTTTCGCTGGTGGACATGTTCCGAAAATATACCGAAGAACCCAAAATGGATGTCTGTATGGCGGAAGCAAGTCTCGCCGACGTGGAGGACGCCCTGCTCTATCTTTCCAAAATCGGCTCGATGAAGCTGGAGGGCGGGTTTTTGGTGCTTTATAACGGCATGGAGGTCAAGCGCCTGATCCTTGACAACAAGATCCGTTACAAAGCGGAGGATTACCGTTCGCTGGGCGAATACTATAAACAAAAAATTCAGCAGATCCATATCGTCGGCGAATACGCCAACCTGATGGTCAGGGATTATGACGCCGCCCTGCAATTCGTGCACGACTATTTCGGAATGGATTTTCGGCATTTCATCGCAAAGTATTTCAAAGGAGAGCGCGCAAAGGAGATCAATCGGAATATCACGCCCGAGAAGTACCGCCAACTGTTCGGCGCGCTTTCCGATCGGCAGGCGGAGATCATCAATGATGCCGATTCCCGCTGTATCGTGGTGGCGGCGGGTCCGGGAAGCGGAAAGACCCGCGTGCTTGTGCATAAGCTCGCGTCGTTACTGCTTTTGGAGGATGTCAAGCACGAACAGCTTCTGATGGTGACCTTTTCCCGCGCGGCGGCGACCGAATTCAAAAAGCGGCTCATGGCGCTGATCGGGAATGCGGCAAATTTTGTCGAGATCAAGACCTTCCATTCCTACTGCTTCGACCTTCTCGGCAAGATCGGCAGTCTGGACGGCGCGGAAAACGTCGTTCGCGACGCCGCACAGATGATCGCCCGCGGCGAGGTCGAGCGGGGAAAGATCACCAAAAGCGTTCTCGTCATCGACGAAGCGCAGGATATGGATGCGGACGAATTCGCCCTGATCCGTGCGCTCATGCAAAACAATGACGATATGCGCGTGATCGCCGTGGGCGACGACGATCAGAATATCTATGAATTCCGAGGCTCGAATTCCGCCCATATGCAAAGCCTGACGGAGGAATACGGCGCTGCGCGCTATGAGCTTGTCGAAAACTATCGCAGTAAGGCAAATATCGTGGCGCTTGCCAATCAGTTTGCCCAAGGCATCACCGCTCGCCAAAAGCAACACCCGATTGAGGCGGTGCAGAAGGAAAACGGAACGGTGCAGATCATACGGCATACCTCGGAAAACATGGAGGAGGCGATCGTCCGACAGATCTCGGAGCAGTATCACGGAGGAAAAGCCTGCGTACTGACGGGGACGAACGAAGAGGCACTGCGCGTGCTCGGACTTCTTCTCAGACACGGCATCCGCGCAAAGCTCATCCAATCTCTTGACGGATTTCGGCTTTATAACCTTGCCGAGGTGCGGTTTTTCCTGCGCTGTATCGACCGTGACCTAACGTCTCCCGTGATCGGAAAAAATCTGTGGAATCAGGCAAAAGCCGAGCTTGCACGCGTCTATTCGGACAGCAGTTGCCTTGAAAACGTCCTCAATATGATCTCGGCGTTTGAAGAGGTCAACACCTACCTCAAGTACCGAACCGACCTTGAGGAATTCATTCGGGAATCACAGCTTGAGGATTTTTACCCCGACGACCGCGAGACGGTTTTCGTGTCCACCATTCATAAATCCAAGGGCAGAGAGTTTGACAGCGTGTGGCTTCTCCTCAACCATACCGCCCTGCGGGACGACGCCGAACGGCGAAAGCTGTACGTCGGCATGACGAGAGCCAAGGATAACCTGTACATTCATTGCAATAACGGCATATTCGACCGATATCAGGTCAGCGACGTTACACAGATCGTCGACGAAGAACAGTATCCGGCGCCGCAGGAGATCACACTGCAATTGACACATACGGACGTTGTCCTCGATTTCTTCCGCGATAAGAAAGAAGCCGTCCTCCGATTGCACAGCGGAATGCCGTTGTCCCAAAAGGACGGGTTCCTGTATGCAGAGCAGGACGGTCGCACCGTGAGGGTCGCAAAGTTGTCCCGGGCACGCATGGCGGAGACAGAACGCCTGTCGGCAAAAGGGTATCGCCCGCACGACGGCGAGGTGCGGTTCGTCGTCGCCTGGAAGGGCGAAAACGATACCGAGGAAACGGCGGTTTTACTCCCCGATCTGCATTTTCGGAAAGATTGATAAAGGAAAGAAGCGAGGCTGAAAATGATAAAAGAACTGATGCACGATCCCCTCTTCCTTGCGGGGAAGTCGGAGACGGCGACAAAGGACGATTTACAAGTCGCGCATGACCTGCTTGATACCCTGACGGCGCATCAAGAGACATGCGTCGGTATGGCGGCGAACATGATCGGCGTCCGCAAGCGGATCATCGCATTTCTCGACGAAAGCGGACGTACCCCCGCCTACACCGTAATGCTCAATTCCGAGATCCTCAAAAAGGACGGCGCATACGATACCGAGGAGGGCTGTCTGTCCCTCCTCGGAGATCCCCGCAAGTGCAGACGCTATCAAACCGTCAAGGTGCAGTACCAAACCGTCGACATGCAGACAAGAGTCAAAACCTATACCGGCTGGACGGCGCAGATCATTCAGCACGAAATCGATCATTGCAACGGGATTCTGATATAGCCTGCGGGACAAGCCGTCTGTCACTTCCCTCTCCCACCTCTGTTCGGCTTTTAACGGTATCGTGCGGTCAACGAAAACCGGAATCGGCATTTTCCGGGGATAAAGAAAAAACATAAAAGAAAGGGAAAATCATATGTCTTTTTTTGACAAGTTCAAGAATCACACTTCGGCAACATCGAAGAATCTTTGCGATGTGATCAAGTCGCTGGAGAAAAATGAAATTGTAATGAAACCGTCTGAGAATAAAGAGCCTTCCGCGCCCGATGATTGCAAACTCGGCGGGAAACCGTATCTATCTGCGGATTTTGAATGGCCGACATTCAAAAGCGCATATGACGGCATCACGCGTCCTTTATCTTTCTTCTGTCAAATCAATCTCGCACAAGTGAGGCCGCATGATAAGGACAGTGCTCTGCCGGAGCGCGGAATGCTGTACTTCTTCTATGAATGTGAGTCGTCTGCATGGGGCTTCGATCCGGCTGACGAAGGAGCGGCAAGGATATTTTTCTTTGAAAATACCGACAGATTCGTACCGCTTGATCCGCCGGATGATCTTGCGGCGGAGTATATAATTCCGGAAATCGCCGTGGAATTCAAACCCCAAAAATCTTATCCGAGCTTCGAGGAATTTGAAAACTACAGCGATCTTCACTGCGACTTTGAAGATTACGACAAGGTACTTGAAAATCTCGGTGTTGACCCGGATCGCGATCAGGATAATCATAAACTGCTCGGGTATGCCGATGCGATACAGGGAGACATGCTGACTGAATGTGAGCGGGTCAGTCGCGGACTTTATTGCGGAAACGCGAAAAGCTATCGGAATACACCGGACGAGATAGAAGCGGATATCGCAAAGCATGCCGGGGATTGGTTACTGCTTCTTCAGCTTTCCACCATTGCGAAAAACGACTTTGAGTGGATGTTCGGCGACTGCGGCATGCTCTATTTTTACATCAGAAAAGACGATCTTGCGGCGAAAAGATTTGACAAAATGCAGTTTGCCCTGCAGTGTTGCTGAAATTGCATCCGGTTGATTTTCTGTCAAAACGGTTGAGCCGACTTGCCGAATGATATCTGTACTTTTTCCCCAATAATCGATATACTGGACACACGGTCGATCGAAAACAAACAGAGAGGAACGTCGAAACATGAAAACCTTGGGAGAAACCATAGCCGATCTGCGTCGGGAAAGAGGCATCACGCAGGAAAATCTTGCCGGAATCATCGGGATTTCCCCGCAGGCAATTTCAAAATGGGAAAACAATGCCACCATGCCCGATATTATGTTGCTTCCGATTATCGCGGACACGCTCGGCGTAACGATTGACGGGCTTTTCGGTATCAAGCATAAGGTACGGGAAGAACCGATCCTCGGCGAAGAAACTCCGGAAGCCGTTTACGATCAGATTCTCAACACCATGTGGAAATCGGAAGATAATAACGATTTCGCAGAACGGGCAAAATCTCAATTTGCGAAGAACCCAAATCAGCACAGCGGATTTGTTTCAGCCGTTTCCGGTGCGGTATACGCAAATAAGGATATTGCTCTCGCATACCTTCCGAGCGATAGGGAATCCTTGGAACTGCTTGAAAATGAAGAGGCGGCGGCGCTTTTGAAAATCATCTCCGACAAAAACGTGCGTCTTGTGCTTGCGTATCAATTCACGAATTCGGGAAAGGCATTTACGGCCTCATCGGTCGCCGCAAGGGTCGGAATATCCGAAGACGAAGCGAAAGCGGCACTTGAAAAGCTGGTCAACTGCAATCTGACTATGGCAAAAGACGTCGACGCAACCCCGAAGGAAACGCTGAGAATCTATCAGGCATGGGGCACCTATAAAATGCCCTTGCTCCTGTTTCCGCTCTTCTCCCTCGCCGACCGCCTCGCGCACTATCAGGAGAGCTGGTGCGGCTTCAGAGCATGACAACTAAATCAACTTGAATAGGTTGGCATATAAGCAATATAAAACTTCCACGGGGTATCTTATGGACGATATGAGTATAACTGTACGAAAGAAAAACAAACTTGACGTTTTACACTATGGAAGTTGTGATGAACTTATAAATGATCTGCGAGCAATAGAAACTTTCCTCGACGATATGCTATATATTTCGCTTGGAAGAAACTGTATTCTTTGCGGAAAGCTGACATTTTCTCTCCAACACGTTCTGGTTTCGGTAGAATTGACCATGGGTAGCATCATATCTTGTTGCGAATCGGCGTGTATTGCAGACGCATACAGCTTATTGCGAAAATATCGGGACGACCTTTTCTTTTATCTCTATGTTACTGTTTATAATGCCGATAGATCATTTGATGATAAGGACAAAAGGATAAAGGATATGGAGAATAATATAGCAAGATGGCTCGAGGATGGATTAAGCAATTTCAACAGTAGTTTTTTACTGAAATCAATCAGTACATCTCCCTCCCTGTCAGACAGTGTTGTCAAATTCAAGCTGAAACAATCGTTTGACAATATCGGAAAAAGGTTAAATAATTATGTTCACAGCAACGGCTTCTCTTTCTACAATATGGGTTATAGCGCATATAAAGACTTCAAAGCATCATTGGAAAGCCTGATAAATGACGCTAAGTACATAACAATCTCGTTTCTGTTTCTCCTTATACTCAGTTCCCCTGCATCAATTATGTCAACGGATTATATTGACTATTGCGAGTGCGGTCTGATTCCTCCGGAAGGTTCTCAATATACAGTAGCTCCGTTTGTTGAGAAATTTATCGGTTCGCATATCAAAATGATTGATGATAATTGCCTCGCATACCTGAAAGAAAATACCTCCATGCAATTGTAATAGTGGTTATTTGCCGTGTGCAAAGACGGTTTTCTTCCTTTTCATCTCAGATAGCTTTTACCTTCACTATGGTAGAGGTCGGAAAAAGATCACCTCCGACAAG
>CABUHM010000005.1:0-18448 GCA_902491355.1 uncultured Eubacteriales bacterium | reverse complement strand
AGTTATAGCCGTTGTTGGAGGTTGCGGGATCGCACTCCGCGCCGATGACCGAGAACACCGCCTTTTTCAGCTCGTAATTGTTGGGAATCATGATGGTGTCGGGAATCACGCACAGCAGTTCTCCGTTATCGCCCCGGAAATTCTGCATCTGGCACTCGCATGCAGCAAGCGCATCGGCGGAGAATTCATCGGCAAACAAATTCGCCTGCGTCTTGCTGTTGAGCTTGGAGGTATGACCTGTGGAAAACAGAGCTTTGCCGTCCGCACAGGTGATGTCGAATTCGCGT
Organism: uncultured Eubacteriales bacterium; assembly: GCA_902491355.1. Lineage (GTDB taxonomy): Bacteria > Bacillota > Clostridia > Oscillospirales > CAG-272 > UMGS2055. Next base: position 18,161 of record CABUHM010000005.1, on the reverse strand, counting down.
CCGCCGAACGCAACCTTGCTCTTCAGCTCCATCGCGCCGCTGTACAGTGCAGAGCCGAAGCGCTCGCGAGTGCGGTAGTAGCCGGTAACAAACGCAGACGGTTTCTTGCGCAGATCGATGAGCTTGGAATCCTCCACGATCTCGCGGGAGAGGGAGAAGGAATCCTTCCAGGTCATATGCTCAAAGAATTTGGTGTAGGATTCCTGCATACCGTCCACAGGAGATGCGCCGTTCTCGCCGACGGGAGAGAAGCCGTCCATGGCGGTCATAGAGGTAAACTTTTCTCCGAAGTGGTTGGAGTTTTCCATGCAGAACAGGTACGGCAGCATGGACTCTTCTTCAAACGCCTCGCCCTTTTTCTCGATGAAAAGGCGGATGGGTTGCTGACTTTTGCCGTAAATGGAATCGTTAAGGCCGGAGCCTTCGGTAAAGGTAATGTTAGCCATATTTGTAAACTCCTTTAATTATAAATCAGATTCGGCTGAGAAAGCCGTTTTGGGGTCGGTCGGATCAAAAATCCGACGAAGGGATCAGAAGCGGACGCGGCAGACAGAGCCGGCAGTGGTGCCGTCCATGGAAACCACCTCAGCCACGCCGTTGGTCGTGGTCGCGGTGACCTGCGCGCCGTCCGTTGCGTGCAGTGTGACCTTATCGCCGACCTTGACCGCGGTGGCGGCAACGGAAAAATTGGTCTCAAAGATCATGTCGGACTCGATCCGAAAAACGGGGATCAGATCGCCTGCGGTACGCGCGGCGCTGTCCTGACGTGCGCAGATATACGTGGGCTTCGTGGTACCCGTTGCCAGGGCGAGCTTGCCGCTGCTCAGCACCATTGCGGTGCCGGCACCGGGCGTGATTGCGGATACGGGTAAGTATTCGAGGGGCGGAACGCGTCCGTCCGAGGTGGAATAGAGCTTGAATGCCATATGGGTCATTCTCCTTTCAATTTTTGGTTTGATTGTAGTGGCGGATGATCTCCGCCTCGCTTGCCGTGGGATTCATGGCGCGGTAGATCGCCATGATCTCGGTGGGGACGTGATCCTGCATGGTGCCGCGTCCCTTGGTCTTTTCAAGATGGGAGCGGGAAAGGATCCGGTTCCTCTCCATTTGTGCGCCGCGCTCCTCCGCGTTTTTCATCAGCGCATCGAATTTCACGGCGCGGAATGCGTTTTCCCAATCGACGCCGTGGTGTACCACAAGGTCGTAGAAGCGATCACTGCCCTCCATGGTGAACAGATCCTCCATGGAGCGGACGGACGGATCCATTTTTCCGATCTCCTCCAGCGCCTTCTCCCGCAGAAATGCGGTCTGCTCGTCGCGCCGATCCTGCTCCAGTCCCCGCAGACATTCCAGTACTTCCCTCATGGTATCGGCATCAGGTGTGTCCTCGGGCAGGGGCAGTACATCGCCGCCGCTGTCCGACGGCTCGACGGGGACTTCCTCCCCGCCGCCGTCCTCCGAGGGGCCGGGCATGCCTGCGCTCTCGGGTGCGGACGGCTCTGCCTGCATCGAAATGTCGGTATCCGCCGTCGGTGCAGTGTCCTGCTCTGCTGCTTCGGTCATTGCTGTTTCGTTGATTTCCATTGCGATCCTTTCCGCATCAGCCGTTCTTCTCATCGGAACGCTTTACGATGCTTTTTGCCTTCTTTGCGGTCTTTGCCAAGGGAGCCTTGACTACCTGCGCGGCGCAGTTGGAAATTCTGCCCGCATAGCCCTTTGTCTTTTGTGTCATATGATGGTCACCTCCTCTTCGTCCTCCAAAGACGCGGACGGCGCTTCCCTCTCCGCGCTTTGTTCCATTAAATATGCTCGGGTATCGCCCGCGCCCGGATAGTCCAGTTCTTCCATTTTTGACCAGAAAAGGATGAGCGTGGACAGCGCGGACGGATCCCCGTAAGCACCGCTTGTCAGATTCTCCCGCGCCTGATTCCACAGGGTCTCCCTGTCCGAATTCTTTTGCACGGAGGAATCGCAGGAGAACAGGAAACGGTCGTTGAAATACCAGCTTCCGCTTTCGTCCTGTTCCAAAAAGTCCCTGCGGTCGAACGTACCGTAGCAGGTGTTGCCGCGCATATCGCGGGAGACCACGGGACGCGGCTCGCACGCATATGCCAGACGGAAGCGGAACATCAGCTCAAAAAGCTGAGCATATGCGGCTTCCTTCTGCACGCGCTTGGAGCGGAAGCGGCCTGCGGACTGATTTGCCGCAAACTGCTTTGCGCGCCCCGAGATCGCCGTTCCGTCGGCTCTGCCCTGGTACGAATCGGTAATACCGATGATCTGCCGCCCCTCCTGATACACCTGTTCGAGAAACAGAAGATCCTGATCAATCTTTCCCTCGAGATTGTACACATCGATCATGGCTTTGTCCGCGGCAGAGCCGGGACGGATGACCTTCATATCCTCGGCATCCGAGGTGATGGAGGCGTTGTCCGGCAGGGTCAGATATGAGCCGGAGCGCAGGAGCTTGTCAATGATCTTGGATTCCATGCGATTGATGGTGTTCTGCTGATCGGCGACCTTGTCCGCGTCCGATTCGCCGCAGAATCTGCCGAACACCGAAATGTTCTTCTGTGCCACGAGCGGGAACAGATCGGGCGAGTACGGCTCGGGCGTGACCGCGGTGCCGTCTGTCAGACAGATCACCTCCGGCTCGCCGCGCAGGGACTGATAGTCCTCCATATCGCACAGCTCGGTATCCCCCGCCCATGTGTATAGTCCGATCCTGCCGTCCTCACCGCGATAGTAGGCGGTGACGGCTGTCACAAGCTCGTCCGGATTTTCGGTTTCGCCGTCGTCGCAGATCTGCGCAGGGTTCACATGATAGCGTCGTGCCAGATATTCCTTGGTCTGGGGTACGCGGACAAAGAAATAGTCCATATCGGCAATGCTTCCCGTCACGCCCTCCTGCGGGATGACCTGCTTTGGGTGGATGACCGAGACGCTCAGCTCGCCGGTCGTGGAGCGCGTGTGGACGCGGGAATCCCATTCCACCAGGAAGAAGCCGCATCCCTGCAAGGGAACGGTGCGCTCCATCATGTCGTTCAGGCTCTCGAACGGAAGCCGATTCAGCTCGTTTCGCAACATGTCCTCGATCCGCCGCGCCAGCTCACGGTCGCATTCCCGAATCGCCGTGACGCGGGGCTGAGGAATGGTGGAATCGACCTGGGTCTCGATCATTTCGGAAATGATATTCCGCACATGCGGCGCCGAGATCTTGCTGTCGCCCGGCACAAGCGAGCGAAGCGACCGCTGTCCGAGGTATTGCGCCTCCCGCGTATCCATGCGGGACAGCTCGGCGGAATATGCCGCCTCTGCACGCCGATAGCGGGAACGCCAGAGTTCCAGTTTTTCATTTGGTTCCATAACAGTTTCCTTTCATTTTAGAGTCGCCGCAGAGGGGGGCATGGATGAAATGCCGTCACCGTGCCGCCCACTTGTCCTCCAGATATTCTCTCTGCTCGGGCGTTGCGTTTCGATAGTCCTGCCACATGTCGGGCGTCCAGTCAGGCTTGCCGCGGCGGCTTATCGAAACGGTGCTTCTCTGCTGTGTCCGAATGGCGTGCGCGATGGCAAGGGACATCACACAGTCGTCATGCGTGCCTGGCGCCGCCGCAGGACGGAGCTTGCCGTCCCGCACGAAGGTGAGCATTTCCTCCATGGTCTCGCGGTGAAACAGGGTCTGCGGAGCTTCGTGCACCACGCGGATGAGATTGGACAGGATCACGGGACGGGTCAGCGCGTCCGTGCGGAAGCCGTAGCTTTTTCCCACCGTGTGGGTGTAGTCGTCCTGCCGCTCCCGCACATATTGGAACGGATAGGCAAGACGCTCCAGCTCCCGCACCGGATAGGTGGAAAAGTTTGTCTCCACCCCGATGAGCGCGCGGTTGTAGTACATGCCGAGGCACCAAAGCTGACGCACGAACATGTCCTCCTCCCCGCGGCATCGGAGCACCGCCGCCTGATTTCCGTTGCGGTTATCCAGCACCTGCGCCACAAAGGAGTCCGAGCCTCTCCGGCTGTGTCACAGCCGATGACATAGGGGACGCCCTCCTCGGGCGTCTGCCAGATGAGCAGTACGCCCTCTCCCTCGCAGAACGACCAGTCGGTGATGCTCTTTCCGTCATAGGCGTAGCGGAACAGACCCGTTTTTGCGGGTGGCGGCGCCGTGGACAGACGTCGGCATACCGCAGTGCTGTCGAACACCGACTTTCCGGTAACGCCCCATTGCCCGAGGCAGTACACCTGATAGTAATACGGATCGCTCTCCCGATAGCCCTCCAACACGCGGATGGCATCGGCATCCAAAAAGCGATTGTCCCGATAGGTGGAATGGTGCACCGTCGCATTGGGATCGGTGCGGTCGAAGAAGCGCCGTTTGAGCCAGTGCTGAACCGAGATCGGGTTAAAAGAGAGGATGATCTGCTTGTAATACGGCGTTTCGCCGCGCAAACGGATATCGAGCTGATTGAAGTCGCCCGCGTCCAGCTCGGATGCCTCCTCGATCCAGATACCGGTGATGCCGCAGATGGATTTGAGCTTTTCCACGTTGTCCAAGCCCGCAAAGAGGATCTCGGAGCCGTTTTTCAGCAGAATGTACGGTTCGGACGGCGTGACCTTTGCCGCAGTCCCGGGATAATACTGCTCTATCTGCCCGACAAGCAGATGATAGCAGGACTCCTTCAGCGTTTTTGCCACCTTGCGGCACACCAGAATGCGGTGTCCCGGCTCGCGGACGCATCGCTCCAGAATTTTTCGCGCCGCAAACACGGATTTTCCCGAGCCGCCGCCTCCCATAAGCACCAGATAACGGTGACGGTCAAAAATCAGCGGAAGAAAGGTCGTATTGACGGTGCGGTACAGAGAATCGTACCAGAGAAGCAGTTCCTCGGCTGTCAGCTCAGGCAAGCAGATCCCCGATGGAACGAAGCAGTTCTTCTCTTTCCTCCATGGAGAGGGAGCGTTCTGCGGTCTTTTGCGGCTCGGGCTGATCGTAGCCGCACATGCGGCACGCCATTTCCACCGCCTTCATCAGGATCCCTGCGGCGCCCGCGTCATACTTTTCGCCGACGATATCTCCGTCGCGGCTGTAGACGCAGGCGATCACGTTATCCGCCGCCTGTGCCGCCGTCCGCTTCAGGGAGGTCAGCATCTCTTCCCGACTCCACACAGGCTTCCTCGCTTCCGCCGTTTCCTGCGCCTGTGCGGTATCCTTGCCCGAATTGGTTTTCTCCGTCATGTATTGTATCCTCCTTTCATCGTTTGCCGGCATTCCAGAACGCCGGGATCAGCATGGCGCGATCCTGCAGGGTCAAGCCGTCGGGATCGGTCGCCAGCTTTCGCAGATAGGCGCGGATCTGTTGGTTTGTCGCACCCGCCTTCACAAGCCTTTGCAGGACGTTGGCATAGTACACGATCGGCTCCGAACCGCCTGTCGACTTTCTCTTGGGATCGGCATACAGCTTGCTCGGTGCATTTTCGTACATGCCGTCCGCGCCGATCTTCATTCCATCATTCTTTTCAGCTTGCGCCTTTTTCTTTTCCTCTGCTTCCTGCTCTGCCTTTTTCTTCTTTTTCGCCTGTGCCTTTGCCTGCGCCTCCTGCTTTTCTTTTGCAGCCTTTGCGCGCGCCTCGGCGGCTTCCTTTGCCGCCTTCTGCTTCTGCGCCGCCTCCTCTTCCATCTGCCTTTTCCGCGCGGCAAGCTCCTCCTGCGCCTTTTTGGCGCGCTCCTGCTGTTCCTTTTGTCTTTGCTTCAGAGCCGCCGCCTGCTCCTCTTTCTTTGCGCGGAACGCCTTGTACTCCTCATCGTAAAGGTTGGAAAGCAGGGAGGTCAGCTTGTCCTCCCCCTGTGCCTTTTTCGCCTGCTCTGCGGCGGTTCTGGCATAGGAGGACGGCACGCCGTTCGTGTTTCCCGCCAAGCTGTACAGGGTATCTTCGGCGGCATCCGCGCCGCTCCTGGAATAGCGCTTGACCGCCTCACGGTAGCGCTCGGTTCTTTCGGGATTGAAGCTGAACTCATCCCCCGTGTAATCGGGGTTCAGCTCCTCGGTCCCGCCGTCCTCGGTTCTGGCATATCCGTACTTGGCGCGGATCTGCCGTGCGCCGTTATCCGCCAGCGCCCTTTCCTCGTCGGTAATCGCGATCGTGCTGTCCACGGTGAACTGCATCAGTTTTTCCAGGTCGCGCCGGTCAGTGATCCGTTCCCAGTCATCCTTCGCCATCAGGTCGTACAGACCCGTAGTCTTTGCCCGCTTGAGAATTTCCTCGATCTTTGCTTTTGCCATACGCATCACCCTCCTTCGTTTTCTGTGTAGGTGAACTCTGCGGATTGCAGATACCACCCGCCCGTCGTATCAAGCTGCAGGCTGAAATTTCCGCAACGCCGCGCCTTTACGGGACAGTCGAGCACAAAGCTCCCCTTGCCCGTACAGCTTCCGAAGGAAACAGTCTCCCCGTCCGAATACACGATCTTTGCGCTCAGGGACGATACCGACTCAAGCAGGGTGACATGGAGCACGGCGTCCATCAGGGTCACGCCCGTCGCAGGCACGTCGGGGAACGGCGAGAACCGTACCGAGCCGACCAAGGCTGTCTCTTTGGTAAAGCCTGTCGGGGTCTGCGCGTCGTTGGGATAATACCAGAGACTGCCCTCGTCGGTCAGCATGTACAGACCGTTACAGTAGGCAAACGCAGTGGGTCTTTCACTGCCCTGCTCAAGCCATTCGCCGGTGTAGGTATCGTAGCAGTAAAGATGCTTGTTTTGCGCAGTATTCCAAAAGCCGACCCAATAGCTTCTGCCGTCCGAGCCTGCCGTCACATCGCGGAGATCCTCGGTATCGATGGGCGAATTCAGGCGCTTCGGCGCGCCGCCGCCCCATACCATGAAGCCGTTTCTCGACAGATAGTACAGATACTGCCCCACCACGCACAGGGAGTTTCCCGCGCCGCTCTTGACGCCGGGAAGGCTGGTCGCGACCACCTCGTAATTCGACGGTCTGGTACCCACAATGCGGTATGCGCCGGTCTCGGTGAAGAACACCGGACTGCCGTCATACGCACATCCTGCGGTGATCGGACCGGGAACCGAAAGACGAACCGCATACGAATCCGATGCCAGACCCTCATATGCATACCAGTTGTACGGGTCGCCCGCACGGGATGCGTAGATCATGTTACCCTGAGAGCACCAGAAGCGGTTGTTGCACGCAAACACGATATCCGGCTTCGGCGCCTTCCGCGATAATTGGACGAAATCCTCACGGTATCCGCCTTCAAGCTCAACGGTAAACGCGTTCTCGTCAAAATACAGGACCCTCTTATCCGCCGATTTGCCGCGCAGGATGTAGGTGCCGTTGTTTTCGGGAAGGACCGTACAGCCTGAGATCTCAATCACGTCGCCGACCTCAAAAAGCTCATCCTCGCCCAACACATCCAGCGCATTTGCCTTCGCCGGCTGACCGTTAAGATAGCCGTCCTGAAAAATGAAGGAGCCGCCCATCCCCCGCTCGATGGTCGTGAGTTCCTTTGTCTGCACATCGTAGCAGTATTTTTCCGGAAAAATGAGAACATAGCGGTCGTCGGCAACCATCATGCGGTTGTCCTTGTGGTAAAGCTCAAATTCCGACTCCCCGTCGTAGTAGAACGTATTGTCGCGAATCCAGCAGGGCTTGCGGAATGCCGTGAAGAACTGGCAGTTATCCATATTCTGCATCTGATAGCGGTAATTGCGCGATCCGATCTTCGGATAGCGGTCAAACGATACGTTTTTGGAAGCCGCAAGACTGTTTCCCTTTTGCGTCCAGGGCGGACGAATCCCGGAAAACTGCTGATACCGCACTTTTTTCACGGCGGCTGAGGACGCATTCGGAAATTTCACAGACTGCCACCTCCTTTCAGCCGTTTCAAAAGCTCATCAGCTAACTCGCTCAATCCGGCGTCGGTAAAATTGTCCGCATCCAGATGGTTCACGGAATACTGAAGATCGTTCCGCAGCTTTGCTAAGTACTGCAGGATCGATTCGGTATCCACTTCACCCTCGGTGAATGTCGGAAGCTCCATGTGAACTATCATACAAAACCTCCTTTCTCGGTTTGCGGTGACATTATACCGCTTCATACCCTACACGTAAAATGAGGAAAATGAAAAAATAACCACTGCGGATACTGCCTCTGTCGTCAGTCGGTCTGTGTCGCGAAATGTGAATAAGACGTGAATGCTGTAACAATTTGAATTTTGCATTGACTAAACCCCGAAAATCGGCTATAATAGAGCGTGTAAGACAACGCGGGAAAACGGCATAAGATACGTTTTTATGAATTTGAGAAAACTCGGACAAAGGAGGGTCAACCCCTTGAAGATCACCATTGTATGCGATGTGTTGGGTGAAGAAAATAACGGAACCTCGGTCGCCGCAATGAACCTGATCCGTTATCTCACGGAAAAGGGACACGAATTGACCGTGGTATGCCCCGATGAAGACAGGCGGAGTCAGCCGCAGTATGCCGTCGTGCCGCAGATGCATTTCGGTCCGTTCGATTCCTACGTCAAAAAGGTAGGCGTCTCAATCGCAAAGCCGAACAAAGAAATTTTAGAGCGTGCCGTCTGCGGCGCGGACGTGTTGCACCTTGTCACGCCATTTTTCTTGGCGGGACATGCGCTCGAGATCGCAAGGCGGGAGGGCATACCGATCACAGCTTCCTTCCACTGTCAGGCAGAAAATATCTCAAGCCACCTGTTCCTTCTGAACAGCAAACGGGTGAACCGCAGTATTTATCACATTTTATATCGCCGCATTTACGCAAAGTGCGACGCAATCCATTTCCCCACGCAGTTTATCTGCGATGTATTTGAATCGACGGTGGGCGTCACCACCAATCATTACGTCATCTCCAACGCCGTCAACGCGCGCTTTGTGTCACAGCCGACGCAAAAGCCGCAGGAGCTGCGCGATAAATTCGTCATTCTTTTCACGGGCAGATACTGCCGTGAAAAATCCCACACCGTACTCATCGACGGCGTTGCGCTCAGCCGCCACGAAAAGGACATCGCCCTGATCTTTGCGGGGACAGGTCCGCTGGGGGACGATCTGCGCCGCCACGCGAAAAAGCTCACGAATATGCCCGTTTTTCGGTTTTTCTCCCGCGAAGAAATGCTCCGTGTCTTAAACTACGCGGATCTGTACGTCCACCCTGCGGAAATAGAAATCGAAGCCATTGCATGTCTGGAAGCGATCGCGTGCGGACTGGTTCCGGTCATCAGCGATTCGCCGCGCAGTGCGACGGGCGCGTTCGCCTTGGACGAGCGCAATCTGTTCCGCTGTAATGACCCTTTGTCCTTGGCGGAGCGCATCGACTATTGGATCGAGCATCCCGACGCGCGCGAGCAATGCAGACAGGCGTATTTAGGATACGCCGCCAAATTCGACCAGAACGCCTGCATGGTGCAAATGGAGCAGATGCTCATTGACACGGCGATGCGCCGTGCCCCTGCCGTATCCGAGGATTCCGCATCGAAAGCATGATCATGAAGAAAAAGATATTTTATTATAAAGATGAACTGAACGACGATTTCGCCCCGACGCGCGACCTGCTCAGCGGGTACACCACACCGAGCGATTTTCAGTATCTGCCCGCAAACTATGCGTATCGGGTGCTTTCGTCCGCCCTGTACCGATGCGCCACGCCCATCGCCTCCCTGTGGTGCAGACTGTACCACGGCGTTGTGATCCATAACCGACGGGCTGTGTTTTCGGTGCCGTCCGGATTTTTCCTGTACGGCAACCACACCCAAAGCGTGTGCGATGCCTTTCTCCCCACATTGATTTCCTTCCCGCGCCGCAGTCGCATCGTCACCTCGCCCAACTCCGTTGCCACGGGACTGCTCCGAACCCTTGTCCCCATGCTCGGCGGGCTTCCCCTGCCGTCCGATATCCGCGGCGCACGGAGATTTCTCAATGCGATGCAGACCTGTGTGGAGCACGGGGAAAGCGTCACCATTTATCCGGAGGCGCATGTTTGGCCTTACTATAACAAGATCCGACCCTTCCCCGCCGATTCCTTTTCCTACCCCGCACGCATGAAGGTACCCGTGATCGCCTTTGTGGTGACCTACCGCCGCCCGCCGCTTTTGCAGGATGCCCGTCCGCTCATCAGCGTTACCCTTTCCGATCCGATCCTGCCAAAAAACTACACGAACGCGCGTGAACTGCGAGATCGGGTGTACAGCTTCATGCAAACGACGGCGGAAGAGAAAAAGAGCGTCGCGCGGTACGATTACGAAAAGACCGAGTAATGCCGAACCGACAAGCCAAAGGACGTGAAATATCGAATGAACCGCACATCCCTGCTTATCTCTGCCTGTCTTTTGGGCGAGGCATGCCGCTACGACGGCAAGTCCAAGCCCCTCCCCGCCGATATCCTGACCGCGCTCCGACGGAAATACCGCCTGATACCGGTGTGCCCCGAGCGGGACGGCGGTCTGCCCACGCCCCGTCCTCCGTGCGAACGGCGCGGCGATTCGGTGATCACGCGTGACGGCGCGGACTGTACCGAGGCATATGCCGCAGGCGCACGGATCGCCCTGCAAACGGCGGAGGACAACCGATGCGGACTGGCTCTGCTCAAGGAGAGAAGCCCGTCCTGCGGCGCGGGAGAGATCCACGACGGCGGCTTTGCGGGAAGTCTGATCCGCGGAAACGGCGTCACGGCGGAGCTTCTGACCGAGCACGGCATTCGGGTGTACGGGGAAAGCCGAGTCGGGTGTCTTGTACACCTATCCGAAAAAAGTGATCCCGAGTCTTGACGCTTTTCTCCGACCGTGCTATAATGTCGAATCTGCGGCGGTCACATATCGACCCGTCCCCGCATATTCTGAAAACGATACATTCGAGCGAAGGACACCTGTCCCCCGTCCTTCGGGAAAGGAAGCACCGATAGGTGCCGTACATACGACCATGAAAATTGCAGTTATTTCCGGAGGATTCAGTCCCGAGCGCGACGTTTCTCTGTCGTCGGGCGCCCTCATTGCCAATGCGCTGGTGCGCGGCGGTCACGCCGTCGCCTTTGCCGACCTGTTCTTCGGCTTGGAGCTTCCCGACGATCCGGACACCCTCTTCCGCACCACCGCAGACTATTCCTATACCATTCCGAACACCGAGCCTGACCTCGATGCCGTTCGCCGTCAGCGCAAAAACGGCGATCCCCGCTCCCAGATCGGAGAAGGGATCATTCCGCTGTGCCTCCGCGCCGATTTGGTCTTTTTGGCACTGCACGGCGCATCGGGAGAAAACGGTCAGTTTCAGGCACTGCTCGATCTGTACGGCGTCCGCTACACCGGCTCGGGATATGCAGGCGCGCTCCTTGCCATGGATAAGGACCTTTCCAAATGCATGATCCGTCAAAGCGGCGTGCTCGTCCCGGACGGCATCACCTTAGCCACGGACGAACTGGGCGACCTTTCCGCCTGTGCCGGGAGGATCTGCCGCAACGTCGGCTTCCCCTGCGTCATCAAGCCTGCGTCCTGCGGTTCGTCCATCGGCGTTTCCATGGTAGACCGTCCCGAAGAGCTGACGGCGGCACTGGAAGCCGCTTCCCGCTATCACTGCGCGGTTCTGGCGGAGCGGAGGATTTTCGGCAGAGAGTTTTCGGTGGGCGTCCTCAACGGCAAAGCCCTTCCCCCCATCGAGATCATCCCGCTGGCGGGCTTCTACGACTATAAAAACAAGTATCAGAGCGGCATGACAAAGGAGATCTGCCCCGCCGACCTGACACCCGAGCAAACGCGCGAAATGGGAAAGCAGGCACTGGCGGTGCACCGTGCGCTCCGCTTGGGAAGCTATTCCCGCGTGGACTTCCTCATGGAGAACGAAACCGGAAAAATGTACGCACTGGAAGCCAACACCCTGCCCGGCATGACCCCCTCCAGCCTGTTGCCGCAGGAGGCGGCGGCAGACGGCATAGATTACGATACCCTGTGCCGCACCATTGCAGAGCTTGCCCTGACAGCCGAAAACTGACACGGCACCAAAAGAATATTCCGAGCATCCATCCGCCGCAGAACCTCCTGCGGCGGTCTTATTTATACTGTAACTAAACCGTAGATTCAAAAATTATTGAACCGATTGTACCACAAATCCCTTTTCTTCTCCGAAATATGCTGTGTATAATAGAATGAAAAGAAGGAAAACGGAGGTGCCGAAACATGAAATTATCCCTTCCCGCAAATATCAGCCGACTGCGAAAAGAGTGCGGCATGACCCGGGAGCAATTGGCGAAAGCACCGGGCGTCACCTTTGCCTCGGTCTCGAAACGGGAGCGCGGCGCGGCGACACCCGAACTGCCCCTCTTGGGTGCTACAGCAAATGATCGATACGGTGTCGGGCACGTCTCTATCCGCGATAGCATTACGATGTTCCGCAGTTTTCAGAAAGACGAGGTCGACCGCGCCATCGAGCTGTCGGGATTGTCCGCACTGATCGCGGAGCGCGGCGAGGCGTATCTCTGCGGCGAAAACGGCAACGGACTGTCCGGCGGCGAAAAGCAACGCATTTCCATTGCCCGCAGTCTGCTCAAAAAAACGCAGGTGCTCTTGGCGAACGAAGCCACGGCGGCACCGGACGCCGAGACCGCACATCAGGTGGCGGCGCCATCCTCGATCCGGACGGGATCACAAGCATCGTCGTCACCCATTCGCTCGAGGAAGCGCTTCTGCGGCGGTATGACGGCATCGTGACTCTCAAGGACGGCTGTATCGTCGAAATGGTAAGCTTTGACGAGCTGATCGCGCAAAGGGGATACTTCTATTCCCTGTTCACGGTCTCACAATAACGCGTTCCGCCCTCCCCGTGCGGACATATCACGTAATTTTTATTTGTGCCGAGATGTATTCTCGGCACTTTTTACGATAAGCTCCTGTTAAAATTGTACAAAAGAACCATAAAAATTTGCAGAATACCCCTTGAAATGACCTCGGGTGTATGTTATAATGCCTTGTAATTTCACAATACACTCTGCTACGAGAGGACAACTGCATATCTTATGAAACCGATCTCCGCAAAATTTAACGCACAGCAATGGTGTAATCTTGCCAAATTCGACGAGGGAAAGCATTCCCTGCTTATCACCGACGTCGCCGCTCATGATTTTTACGGCGGGCAGTGCCCCAACGATCTCGGCGGGCATGAGTTGAACACCTTCAGCGTCGGCTACCATACCGACGATTCCCTGCCGTCCTACACCGATCCTCTGTTTTTGCAGTGCTTTGAAAACGCACTATTGGACTATACCTATCACACCGTGTTCTTCGATTTGCCCGATCGGAGAGGCGAACCGGAAAATTACCGCCTCGGCATTGAAAAAATGCTCGATTTGCTTGCCGTGTATCAGCCGCAGGCGCACCTGATCTGGGTGGATTCCACCATGGAATCTCCCGTGGGACGCGAGCTGTGCGAGGCGCGGGACGGCTCTTATGCCAACATGATCGGCAAACGCCGCGAGGATCTGGAGGTGCTTGCCGCAGAGATCGCAAAGCTCCCTCTGGCAAACCGTGCCGTGGGCGAGCACGCATTGGCGCCCGCAACGCTTTCCGCCTATCGCGAGGCTATGTACTGGTGCATCTATGATATGGATGATTACACCGAGGACGATTTGCGTCGGCGCATTCTGCTCATCGGCGATTCCATCTGCTTCGGCTATTACCGCCCCTCGCGGAAGCTGTTGCACGATGATTACATCGTAGATACATACGCCATGTCCTTTGCACCCGCCGATCCTGCAGTGTTCCGCAATCTGCTTCCCATCCTGCGCGCGCATCACTATGATGCCATCCACATCAATCTCGGCATGCATCAGTGCGATATTGATGCGGCGGAGGGCGGCTATGAAAACGCGATTCGTTCCGTGCTCGGCGCCATCCGCGCGGAATGCCCCGATACCGCGATCTGCTTTGCGACCACGACCACCATTATGAAGAGCGACGATCTGACCCAATTCTCGGACGAGACCTTCGGCTGGGTGACCGACCGCAACCATGCCGCAAAACGGGTATGCGCGGAATTCTCTATGCCCATGGATGATCTCTTCACCCTATGCTTTGAGAAAAAGCCCGAAAAGGCAGATACGCATCACTTCAAGGATTCCACACTGCTTGCCGAGCAGGTGGCTGATTCCGTTCGGTCCCTCTTTGCGTAAACGCAGGACGGATAAAAATAAATTTACACCATTTCAGGAGAAAAAACATGAAAATCAAACGCACCCTGTGTCTGCTTCTCGGCATCGTCATGCTGAGCGGCGCCCTGGCATCGTGCGGCGAGAAGCCCGCACAGAACACGCCGGACGATACCACCACGGCAGACGCCGCCCAAACGACCCCGCAGGAAAGCGAGACCACCCAACCCGACAACAACACCCCCACGCCCGTCAAGGACAAATACATCCCCGACTACACCGTGTCCCAGTCGTGGAAGTATTCCCCCGGCATGGATGACGGCTCCCATGTACTGTTGGTCTCCACCATTAAGTCCAAGAGCTTCTTTGACAATGCGTTCGCCTCCTATCCGCTCAACGACTTCTGGTCGGGCGACGACACACACAAAAAGGCAATTCCGTCCACCAACGATCCCGCATTTCTGACCCGCTTCCGGGGCTGTCTGTACGACTACTCCTATCACTGCATCGTCATCAACTATCCGAACGTGAACTACGAGGAACGCGTGGATTATCTGGACGGTCTGCGTCAGATGCTCGAAATGTGCAAGACCATGCAGCCCACCGCAAAGGTCGTGTATGTCAACACCAACATGGAAAACGAGGAGACCGATTCCAAGGCTCTGCTTGAGGAATACGGCTACGAATACTGGCATATGTACCGCGGCAAGCTCAAGGACTTCAAATCGCAGTTCAACAAGCTGTACTCCAGCTTCCCGTGCGAGCCGCGCACCGAGGAGCAGATGCCAGAAGGCTCCATTCCTCAGGATATGCTTTCCACCGTCAAAGAGGGTATGTACTGGGAGATCACCGAGCTGTTCCAGCCCGATAAGACCGAAACCGATTTGCCCCGCGTGCTTCTCATCGGCGACTCCATCACCTACGGCTACCGCAAGGATGTGCGCGCGCGCATGGACGGCAAGGCACTGGTGGACGTTTACGCCATTTCCTACGCCATTGCCGACCCTGCCCTGCTCCGCAACCTCAAGCCCATTCTGGAGCGCTACGATTACGACTGCATCCATATCAACGTTGCATTCCATAACTGCCCGCTTGACCGCGCAGAGGGCAAGTACGGCGAATACCTCACCGAGCTTCTGACTGCCATTCAGGAAAGGTAGTCTTTGCAACCGGTACCACCTCCTCCGATAAGAATGAAAACGGCGAGTGGGTATTCAACGCCGAGACCTACGGTCTGTGGAAGGATCGCCGCGACGAAGCCGTTGCCGTCTGCGAGAAGCTGGGCATCACGGTGGACGATCTGTACACCCTGTGCCTGGAGATCAACCCCGCAAAGGCAGATAACCTGCACTTTGCAGACAATACCGGACTTGCCGATCAGGTCTGCAAGTATCTGAACGAAGCAATTGCCGAGAAAGCAAAATAATTCATAACTTATGTAACTGCGGCGGACGGAAAACCCGTACCGCCGCAGTTGCCGTATACACACATTGATCCCGCCGAGGGCGTACTGCCCGAGGGACAGGTAAGGAGGATGTCGATGTCAACAAATTCAAATACACCGAATACCGAAAAGCAGCGATTTCGAAAGCCTGTACGAGTCAGCCCCATCCGAATTGTGCTCATCGTAATCTTCAGCGCAATGTTTCTGTTTTCGGTGTACAAACTGGTCACGTATTACGCAGAGCGGCGGGAAGCGAACGAGTTTTACGGAAGTCTCCGCTCCGACTTTGCACCGCGCGAGGATCTGTTTGCGGACATCACCACAGCCACTACCCCCGTATCGCCCGACCCGAACAGTCCCGAGACCGATTCGGACGGAAGTACGGCTGAGCCGAAGGCGGATACCCCGCCCGCAGATGTGGTATACGCAGATAATCAAAGCATACGGGAATTGCAGGAGAAATATCCGAACACGGTCTGCTGGCTGACCGTCCCCGACACCAATATTAATTACCCCATCATGTACAGCGGCGACAACACTTACTATCTACGGCGCAATCCCGACGGCAAATATCTCGTTTCCGGAACGCCGTTCCTCGAACAGACCAACGCGTCGGATTTTTCCGATTTTAAGTCGGTAGTTTACGGTCATAATATGAAAAACGGGACCATGTTCGGCGATATCGATAAATTCGCGGATCGGGAGTATCTCCTTGCCCACACAACGGCATATCTTTCCTTCCCCGCCGAGACACGCCGCTATCATATCTATGCATGGCTCGCGGTGGGTTCTCTGGATGCCGAAATCTATCAGAATCTCAACGCAGGCACGCAGGAGGAACGGGAACGGTTTCTGTCTTATGTATCAGAAAAAGCGACCTGTATCAACGATTCGTTGACACCGTCTGCATCCGATAAATTCCTCATTTTATCCACCTGCAACAATGCAAACACCGCAGAACGGCACATTTTGGTTACATTTATAAGTTATGGAACGAACTGAACCGCGTTTTTTGCCGAAAAACCATAAAATGTGCACAACCAATGTTAAATGAATACATCTATTTTGTCGAAAATTAACACGCGCCCTTGATTTTTTGAACAGAATGTGGTAAAATACAAACACAGAAAAAAAAGAAGGAGCACATTGTCATGGTCAATGTTATCGGCTTAGGGTACATCGGCTTGCCGACTGCCCTGATGCTCGCATCTCACGGCGTAGAAGTCGTCGGGACCGACTATAAAAAGGACATCGTGGACTCACTCAACGCAGGGCATGTTACCTTTGAAGAGGAGGGACTGGACGAGCTGTATCGGCACGCTGTGCAGGGCGGGATCCGCTTCTCGCACGAGTATGAAAAAACCGACATTTACATTGTTGCAGTTGCCACCCCCTACGACAAATTTTCCAAGAAGGTGGATGCAGGATTTGTCTGCTCTGCCGTCGAATGTGTGTTAAAGGTCTGCGAGAAAGGAGCCATCATCTGCATCGAGTCCACCGTATCCCCCGGAACCATTGACAAATATGTGCGACCCGTGATCGAACGTGCCGGCTTTACCATCGGTCAGGATATCCACTTGGTGCATGCGCCCGAGCGCATCATCCCCGGCAACATGGTATATGAGCTTGAGCACAATTCCCGTACCATCGGTGCGGACGAGCCGGAAATCGGCGAAAAGATCAAGAAGGTCTACGCCTCCTTCTGCCTCGGCGACATTGTTGTAACCGATATCCGCACGGCGGAAATGACCAAGGTGGTGGAAAATACCTTCCGCGCCGTCAATATCGCGCTGGCAAACGAGCTGGCAAAGATCTGCCGTCACGACCATATGGACGTGCATGAGATCATCCGCATCTGCAATATGCATCCGCGCGTGAACATCCTGTCCCCGGGACCCGGCGTGGGCGGTCACTGCATTTCGGTCGATCCTTGGTTTTTGGTCGGCGATTATCCGTCCCTGACAAAGGTGATCGGCGAATCCATGAAGGTCAACGATTCCATGCCCGCCTTTGTGCTGGAACGCATCCACGATATCATGAAGGTGCGCGGCATGACCGATATCTCCCGCGTGGGACTGTACGGTCTGACCTATAAGGAAAATGTGGACGATTACCGCGAATCCCCTACCCTTCAGCTTCTGGAGTGTCAGGAAAAGCACCTCGGTCAGCCCCTCATGGTTTACGATCCCTTCATCACAGCCGATATCGTACCCAATCAGGTGCACGACCTTCATACCTTCTTAGACCGTTGCGACCTTGTCGTAATTTTAGTGGCGCACGATGAGATCAAGAACAATATGGAACTGCTCCGCGATAAGGTGGTTTTAGACACCCGCGACGTTTGCCATTTCGACGGTGTCGAGACACTATGAGCGATTCCGTTGCATGATAACCATATAATATATAAACAGCTGTAGGCGATCTTCCGCTTACGGCTGTTTTCTTTGTGTATATAGGGTTTTGTCTGTTCAAAAGATGAAGAGCGGGCGACCACTGTCTTTGGCTCCGATAAAATACGGGAATGAGGCACCTACGAAACCCCGCGTCGGGCGTGC
>CABUHM010000004.1:0-18844 GCA_902491355.1 uncultured Eubacteriales bacterium | reverse complement strand
GCATAGCAAAAGCAGTGCGACGGCAATGCGGGCGGTGGGTTTCATAGTGAAATCTCCCTTCTGTGTTGAAAAATGCGCAGAATGGTTTTTCGGTCATACACTCTGCATGATTTGGATTCCGTGGCAAAACGAAGCCGAACGATCATCGTGAAAATGCAGAATTGTATCAGCCTTTCCACAATGCGGCTGTCAATCGATACCGTTCCGACTGACAATTCTGTTCTATGTAAATTTATCAAAAATCCAACGGATGCTCATCGAGCTTTTTCGGCAATTTGCGGCATGCGGAACGTGCCCATTCCGCTCTTATGGGATCGCGGGGTATTACCGTGACAGGAACACACGTACTATGAGGGGGGCAAGATATCCGCTTGTGTCAGTTTTGGTTTTTGCCATATGATACCAATGCTCTGCGGCTTTCTTTGTGGAATGATCCTCCACGCTCTTCAGGGTGTCTGTGGTTTCATTGTCGGGTGAGTATACCATTTTGTAGTCGTGGATCTCTGAACAGAAATACAAACATCCGTTCTCATACTTAATGTATGAAAAGTATGCCGCCTTTCTCGGAAATGCCTCTGCCACGCGTTTCAAATGCTGTCTTCCGCTTTCACTGTCGATTACGGTGTCTCCGTCTATAAAAAGATTGAATTCGTCTCCGTCTTTGCCGTACACAAAATCCGGTTCTTCTTCCAATCCCGGGTGTGTGTTGATATAATTCAGGCATTCATCTTTTATCGCTTCAAAATCTGCCCGGTATTCCTTAAAGTCTTCTATCTTATATTCCCATGTTCCGAAGCGATAAAAATTGATGTATGCCCACAGGCCGGCCCAAAGTGCCTCAAAGGCAAGAAGCACGGAGACAAGAATGATCAGGGCTTTTATTAATCTTTTTTTGAACGATCTTTTCGGTGCCTTTTCCGGTGATTGTGCATATTCCATGGCAGAGATCCTTTCGTGATATAACGGCAAATGTGTCAAAATGTCAACGAAAATTCATTGAGCTGTTTTGACAATTCGCAACGGGTGCAACGGTGCCCGTTGCGGTCTTAAGGGATTGCGGTTGATCATTGCGGCGAAAGATATATGCGTACGATAAGCGGAGGGGGAAAGTTGCTTGTGTCAATTTTGGTTTTTGCCATATGGTACCAATGCTTTCCGGCCTTTCTTGTGGAATGATCGTCCACGTTCTTCAGGGCATCTGCGAATTCCCCGTCGGGCGTGTAGACCATCTGGTAGTCATATACCGTCGTGCAACGGAAAAACAGGCATCCGTTTCTGTATACAATGCGTGAAAAGTGTGCGTGCTTATTCGGAAATGCCTTCGCCACATGCTCCAAGTGCTCTTTTCCGCTTTTGCTGTCGATCAAAGTGTCTCCGTTGACAAACAGATTGTATTCTTTTCCGTCCATGTCATACTCAAAAGTCAGTTCTTCTGATTGGGAATGGGTGTTGATGTAATTCAGGCATTCATCCTTTACCGCTTCAAAATCCGCCCGATATTCTTCAAAGTCTTCTATTTCATATTCCCATGTTCCGAGGTGGAAAAAAGCGAAGTACATCCATAGGGCGGCCCAAATTGCTTCAAAGGTGAGAAGCACGGAGATGAGAATGATCAGAATTTTGACCAAGCCTTTGCGCAACAATCTCCTCGGTGCTTTTTCTTGCGGTTGTGAATACTCCATGGGAACAGGTCCTTTCATAAGTATACGTGAACGGCAAATTCGGTACAGGGCAGAAGGATGATGCGCTTCCGTCTCAATTATACCAGCGGGGTATATAAAAGTCAATGATGCGGTTTGCAGAATCGTTCGACCGAAATCGACAAGTGTCCGCCTCTGTGCAGTATACATGACGGCGAGCGGGGAAAAGACGGCACGCGGATTCAAACGGAGTGTGTCTTATATCAATGAGATGCCAAATCATGGGGCATGGAATCGTAAACGATACGTGCAAGCCCGTGCAGGTTGTCGAGCACAGACCACGGCGCGGAAAGAGCGTTGGGATATGCGGCATTGATCCGTTTGGTAAATTCCTCGGCTTTTTCCGCTTTCAGCGAAACGGGCTGAGGCTGAGCGTTTATGTCGATACCCATTTCCGATAACATGTCGGTCAGCTCTTTCTCAATGTCCAGGACATCCCGGTTAGCGAGGAACAGCTCCTCCAATCCGGTACAATGGGAGGGAACGGTCTGCAATTCGGAGAATTTCTGCTCCAAAGAACTGCCTTGCTCGGCGAAGTATTCCTCTACGGTGATTTTGTGATCGCATAACAGGGTCGGGTTTCCGTCGGTTACGGTCAAGGTGCCTTCTTCAAAAGCGATTTCATCCCGCGACGTGATGTATTCGGCGAATTCGTCGGCGACTTGGGAATACAGATATTCTGCGATCGTTTGGCGGTAATGCACGGTGTTGCCGCTTCCGCGCGACAGGAGAATGGGCCGATATGTCTGTTCGTCAAAGGTGTCGGGGTTGCCGACCTCGGGAAAACGGATGATGTCGCTGTCTGTAAAGATCAGGTTGTTGCTGTAAATCCCGTTTATCTGTGAAAAGACAAAGCCGATGTCCGACGAAAAAGCGTTGACCGTGACGTTACCGGAGATCGGAAGGGGCGTGCGGAAGGTGTAGACTTGCCCTTTCGCTTTGATCTCGCGGAGAAGCCAGCTTGCCTGTCCGTTTTCGTCGGCTTCACAGCTTACCAAAAGGACAGCGTCGCCGCATTCCACGGGGATCTGCCCGTCTGCGTCTGCGATCTTTTCAGCCTCTGCCGACGGTACGGACAAAAAGCGGATCGTGATTTCGTTTGTGTCTGTGACGCGAATGCATTTGTCTTTGTAGGAAACGGTGAGGTTGCTGTCGGGGATCGGGCGATCCTCGGGGTCAGATCCCTGCGGCGCGGTCACGGACGGTTGCGGCGTGGTGACATCTGCTGTCTTGCCGTTGTTTGACTGACAGCCGGACAAAAGAGCGCCGCATAGGAGCAGGAGAGCAATGGCAATGCGGGAGGTAGGTTTCATGGTGATATCTCCTTTCTGAATCGGACGGTGTGTGCAGTGTCGGATGTGCCGACGCCATGCGACCGTTTTTGGTGTATGGGGAGCGGGACAATTCCTGCCCCGTTCCCCATGCCGGTTATGACGGGCGACGGTGCGGTCACTGCTTTTCGCGGATCTTTTGATGCCATTCCTCAAAGGGGATGGACGAACGCCAGCGGTCGGAATTGAGATTCCACACGGAGTCGGCGCCGAAATACTCTGCCGTTTGATCGGTCTTTCCCTCATTTGTCATGGCACCGGACGGAACCACGATTTTCTTGATCGGTGTCTCTCCGACTTCATAGTTATATTCCTCCACGACCAGATTCGAGTTACCCTCTTCGGAATCCTCGGGGGAACAGATCAAGTGGCGGCGGAGGACAAAGCGGTGCTCCTCTTCGTTATAGACGAATATTTCGTGTTCCACGATCTGTGAACGAGAGGCTCCCCACAGGATGCAACGGTTCTCCTCGTCAAGAATGAAGCCGGTTCTGGTGGCAAAGCCTGCCGCATGTACAAAGCTTTTTTCGTTCGCGTCCCACACAAGCGGATAGAAGTGATCCCCGCCGTAGCCTATCTCGGTTCCCGCCATCAGAACATCCGGTTCGCCGTCGAAGGTGACGTCTTGTACAAACAGCACGGGCTTCGTTTTTGAAGGCTCATAGTCCCCAATGGAGGGGATCGTGAGGATGACGGTGGAATCGGACGCACCCTCGCGCGACTATGCGATCAAAAATTTATCGCTTTCCCCGTATTCATTTGTGTGATAGTATGCCGAAATGCGATACGTTCCCTCGCTGTTTTTCACATCAACGGTGTCGGAATAGAGCCACTGTGTCAGGTCGACGCCGTTTTCATCCGGCTGAGGGGAGTTGCTGTCGGAGGATGGGGTCGGCTCTGTGGTTCGGTCGGAAGCGGACGCGCTTTCCTGCGGCGTGGTGACGTCGGCGGTCTTGCCGTTATCTCTCGACTGACAGCCCGACAAAACGGCGGCGCACAGGAGAAGGAGAGCGATGGCGATGCGGGCGGTAGGTTTCATGGTGATATCTCCCTTTCGTGTTATGATTTGTGTTGGAAATGCGCGGAATGATGGTTATGATTATTTGGCGGTGGCGTATATGTCGGCGGCTTGTTCCGCTCTCTCGTGCCATTGATCCTGCTCTTGGGAAGCGTTCCATCTCTCTGCGTTCAAGTCCCAGGTGGAGCCGGCTTCGTAATAGGGCTGAATTTTTGGGTTTTCGCGGAAAGCGTCGTCATCGGGCACTGTGAAATCATCGGTTTGGACCTTGCAACCCATAACATGCTCTTCGAAAACCGAGATGTTCTCTTCGCCGTCATACGGGAACGTAAAACGGAGATAATTGGTTCGCACAAAGGCGTGGTCTACGGCGTTGTACACGGAGATCGAGTAATGCTCCGACATATCCCCGCCGCGTTTGCCCAAAATGTATTCGCCGTTGTCGACCAAGGTAAAATTCGTTATTTTTTCAAAGCCGTAGGTTCGGACGAAATTCTGCTCTTCTTTATCCCAGACAATTGCAGTGTAGTTGTCTCCGTATGCACTGGTGAAGTCCAAAACCAAAAGATCGGGGAAGCCGTCGAAATTTACGTCTGTGGAAAACAGCAACGGTTCTATGGTGCCTTGCGGAGCGCCGAGCTGAATTTCGGTTTTGCTTTCGGGAGAATCGGACGGCGCGATAACGATTTTTCGGAGCGGTTCTGTGCCTATGCTCGCTTGGTAATATGAGGTGGCGCAATAGGTTTTGTCTCCGATCCGAATGTCTGATTTGTCAGAGAGGGTCCACGGTGAATCGGGATCGGGTGTTGCCGTGTTTTCCTGCGGCGTGGTGACGGACTGCTCCGGCGTGGTGACGTCGGCGGGCTTGCCGTTATCTCTCGACTGACAGCCCGACAAAACTGCGGCGCACAGGAGCAGGAGAGCGATGACGATGCGGGCGGTAGATTTCATGGTGATATCTCCCTTTCGTGTTATGGTTTGTGTTGAAGAGGATGCGGGGCGGCTTCGGTGATCATGCATGTTGCCCGATCGGCTTTGCGCGGTTTTACATTACTGAGAGAGAAACATGCGTACAAGAATCGGTGCAGGAATTCCTCCGATCCCCTGATTTGTGTATGCCATGTGATACCAACCGTTCGCGGCTTTTCGGACAGAATATTCCTTCATGTCTGTCAGAGTTGTCAACGGCTCTGTATCCGGCAGGTAGACCATTTGGTAATCGTCAATTTCCGAGCCGAAAAACAGGAGTCCGTCCTTCGCCTTGATGAATGAGAAGTACGCATTCTTCGCGGGAAACGCCTGCGCGGCGCATTTCAGATGTTCTCTTGTTCTTTCGTTTTCGATCACGAGATTTCCGTTTACGAACAGTTGGTTGCTTTCCGTCCCCGAATACCAAAAGGTCGGGTTTTCGCCCGTTTTGGGATGGGTGCTGATGTAATTGAGGCATTCATCCTTTACCGACTCAAAGTCCGCTTTGTATTTCAGGAAGTTTTCTATCTTATATTCCCATGTGAACGAGATGAAATAAGACAGATACATCCAAAGTGCCGCCCAAGCGGCTTCAAAGACGAAAAATACGGAAAGAAGGATGATCAGAATTTTTGTAAATGTCTTTTTGAATGATCCTTTCGGTGCTGATTTTTGCGACTGCGAATACTCCATGGGTAAAATCCTTCCGTTTTGTGCGCTGAATTCTTATGTTCTGATATGATTATTCAAAGGGAATGAAGACGATTTTTGTATTTTGACTCCGGAAATCCCGTGTGTATATTATGACATACGGCCACACGGCTGAATATTCCTCGCTTGTCAACTCGTACGGCTCCCCTCCGTTTATCTGTATGTGATAAAACTCCATGGCGGCGTAAAGCTCGGGATCGTCGCAGGTGTAGGGATCAAATCCCTCGGCTTCATGGTAGGTGTGGCGGACAGAAAACAACTGATCCCACGAGCCTTCGGTGTTCAGGCGGACATATTCGTTGCCGTAATAGTCGCCGTTTTGATACCAGTTGTAATAAACGGCACCGTTTTGGGTTATGGTTGCAACATATTTTTTGCGGTGGCTACAATGATCAGGCTGTGGAAAGATGTATTCTCCGTTCTGAATCATGCATACGGCAATCAGATCGTGGTTCTCCGTCATGAAAATCAATTCGTCCTTTTCGTCGCCGTTCATATCCAGAAGGGCATAGCCTGCTCTTGCGTGTCCGATCGCTTCATTATATAATCCTTCGTCATTATTTTCTCTTAATCTTTCGGCTTCTACCTTGAGGGAATGAAGCAGGGCTTTGACTAAATCAAGATTGTCCGTTTCGCACGCTTTGGCGCATGCTTCCGCAAACGCGTCACTATAGTCCAGAGCGATTTCATCCTCGCCGTTCTGTTCTGCGTATTGTGCTACCTTGTTGCGAAGAGCAAGAAGCTCTCGGTATTCCTTCGGCGGTTGCGGGATCTGCTCCGGTTCGACAGGGCTGTTCGTTTCTGTGATTTTGTCGGAGGTGGATGTGTTTTCCTGCGGTGTGGCGACGGACTGCTCCGGTGTGGTGACGTCGGCGGGCGTGTCATTACTGTTTGTCTGACAGCCGGACAGAAGCGCGGCGCACAGGAGCAGGAGAGGGACGGTGATGCGGGAACGATGTTTCATGATGTTTTTTCTCCTTATATTTATATAGATAGCACAGTTTATCGGTCGGGATCAAAATCCGCTTAAGTTGTCAACGCGCCAGCCGGCATCGGTTTTCTTCATGACGGTAATGCCAAAGTATTCGCGGATGGTCTGTATGGGGGTGTCATATCGGTCCATCATATGCATGACGCGAAGGAAGCGAAGCTCGTTTTCATCCTGATATAACAGGAGGTAGGTGTCGTTATCCCGTCCTGTATATTCGCGGGGAGTGCCCAATCCCGGGTAAATATAGTACAGATATCCGTTTTCTTCAATGAATAATGCATCGTCGTCAAGGCATCGGTCACAGTAATCATCGGTGTATGCCTGACCGAGGAATTCCCGAAGATCCTTCATTGTATGGTAAATGCTCTTTACCGCCGAATAGCCGTAACCGTTTTTGCTGAGTGAAATTTCAATGCCGTCCGGATAACTGAAATTCTTCAGGTATTCGTCTATTTCTTCATCAATGCTGCTTCCGTCGGACGGTGTTCCGTCCATATAGCGGGCGAGGATATGCAGAATATCAAATTTGTTTGCCATATTTTCCCCATTAAGCACCTCTGTTGCCAGACGGTAGGCGTGGATCTGTTCCTCGTTCATGAAATTCGAAAGGTTAAGTGTTCTTTCAAGATAAAACGATTCCGATGAGGGATTTTGTTCAAACAGTTCCGTGAGAGTCTTGCACTTGGTTCCGTTTGCGGCGGTGACAGTTCCCGCGCTGTCCTTTTTTGCCTCGAACGCCTGCTCCATGGCTTCGCGGTGGCTTTCCATGGTGACGTATTTTTTGCACATATATTCGCCGACCAACGCCGACCCCTCTTCGCAGTATCCCTCGTCGAATCCTTTACAGCAGAAGATCCATTCCTCGGGTGTGGTATACTTCAAATATTTATCGGGGTATCGCAGATATCTCAGATAACCGGAATCGTCGCGGGCAAAAAAGACGCGGAAGTCTTTGCCGGTGTTGCCCGAAAAATCCTGCAGGGTTACCTTGCCGTTCTCCAAAAAGTAGTGACGCGGACCGTTTTCCGTACTCACCACGGTTCTGTATTGACTTGTGACAATGGAAAAGCACCGATCGTTTTCCCCTTCGCCGAGAATGTCGATGGGCGTGTCCGGGGTCAGTGTGGCGTTATTGGAGGTGACGGAAACGGCGGCAAGACCCTTGTCCGTTGCCGTTACCGCGAGGGAAACGCCGTCAAAGCGTATGGCGTGAAGCTCGATGCCGTGCTCGCGCGTGTAGGAGGACAGAAGGCGGATCATCGTTTTGAACGGCTTCAATTCTACGCCGCTTGACAGCTCAAGATCGGAAATCACGGTGCCCGTGGCTTCCTCGTAGCCTGTGACTCCCGGGATATCGGTGACGGTTTGGATGACGGGATCGGGATCATCTTCGGATTTCGCGGTTTCGCCGCTTTCCTGCGGCGCGGTAACAGACTGTTCCGGTGCGGTCACGTCGGCGGGTTTGCCGTTGTCGTTTGACTGACAGCCCGACAGAATGATGCCGCACAGGAGCAAGAGGGTGACGGTGATGCGCGTGGTATGTCTCATGATGAAAGTCCTCTTTTTATTAGATATCTGAATAAAGATATATTCGGTTTGCGCGTCACTTAACGTTGGGGTGTGAGAGGTCGCTCAGATCCCAGATTGCGGGATCGAAGCCGTGCCCGTCTGGCAGGGAGACAGCGCCGATGCAGTTTTCCGACGAGACCTGATTGAGGGATTCGTATACGGAGCGGATTTCAGCTCTGGCTTTGGGATTGTTTGCATCGGTCTGTTCCACATAGCCGAACAGGTTGCTCAGGCGGTATTCCGCCGAACTGCCCTGACCGTAAAAATACATGGAGCCGATGACAGCATTGGCGCGGAACAGCGGGGAGAGCTTTAGCTCCGGACCGATATTCAGACACAGCGTCACCTTTGAAAATACGTTGCTGATCTCAATATTGCCCCCGCACCGGATCGCGGAGCCGATGGCACCCACATCATTCCAGTATCGGTTGTTGCTCCTGATGATGAGATTGACGGTTGCATAGTTGGCGCAATCGGTAATGTGAACCGACTGTGCGGGGACAACGCTTCCGAAAATGCCGCCGACCGTGTTAACGGAATGGCAGTCCGCTCGATATGTGATACTCACATCGACCTGGATTCCCCGCGCCGTAAAGCTTCCGGATTCGCCCGTGGTCGTGATCTCGCCGCAAACGCCGCCGATATTCAGCGCGCCGCCCGCCTGACCCCATTCGTTTGGTTCGAATTCGGTAACGATCTCGGAATTTGTAATTTTGATGCCGGATATTTCCGATACGGCATCCGCGTGACAGCTTCCCGCTATGATCCCGATTGCCGTGTCATACCATTGCGGCACCGATGTCACAACGATTCTGGCGCCGTCCACGCGCAGGTCCCGTATCACCGCATTGGCACAGTTGCCGAACATCCCCATGGCATATCGCTGTGCTCTTGCGAGCACGTACGGCTTCTCAAACGTTACGCCGCGGGTAACGGTTAGGTTGCTGACGGTGTGACCGTTGCCGAGAAAGCTGCCGGAAAACGGCAGTGTGCGGTTGCCCACGGGGATCCAGTCGATATGGTTCAGGTCAACATCGCTCATCAGCGAATAGACCTTATCCTGATATCCCTTCACGTAATTAACCCGATGGGCGAAATACGCAAATTCCTCAGCGTTTGTGATCAGATACGGATCCTCTTTTGTCCCGCTTCCTTCCGCAAAGGCGGTGGCGACGGTACCGTCCCACAGGAACTGGGGATCGGCGGGGGTCTCATCCTGCGTTACTTGCCGCCCGCAGGCGCAGAACAGTAGCAGAATACTGAGAAGCAGGAGTATCGGAACGATTCGATTCGATGTTTTCATATCAATATCCTCACAGAGATAGAATTGAGAGATTTGTCACAGTGTGTTGCCGGATGTGAACGATGGGAAGGTGTCTTGCTTTCGGGTGCGGCACTTTCGGTCTGCACGGGGGGTATCGCCCTCGGGGATGTCGGCTTCGTGCGAGCGGCAACCCGACAGAAGCAGGGCAGAGAGCAACAGAACGGCAATTCCGGTCGAATGCAGTCTGTTCATGTCGTTTTCCTCCAAAATGTGTAAAAAATGAAACGGTCTCATGAGAATATTATAAATGAATATATGAAAAATGTCAACTAAAATGTGAACATTTTCTTTCGACAAAGTACGACAAAGTCGCTTTTTTGCGGATGTTGCAGACCGCAATGTTATGAAATAATGGCTTCCCGCCTGCATATATTCCGCATACGGCAAAGAAGAGACAAAAAAAGACGGCGGTTTTCTCGGGATACCGCCGTCAAATTAGTGTATGATGCAAAACCAAAAACGCTCGTGCGCGTAATTTGGGTTGCTTTTTTGCCGTTATTTCGGAATTTCGGTGGAGAAAACGACCTCCTCCGGCACGCAGAACGTACCGCTTTCGTCCACATAGGAGACGTCCCGATCCTCAAGACGGAAGTAGACGATCCGTTCCTCGCCCGGGGTCAGCTCCACGCGGGTGAAATCCACCAGAGAGCAGATCGGCACGCGGCACGGTGCGTTTTTCACCGTTGCGTACAGCGGGACGACCAGCGCGCCCTCCCGATCGCCCGTGTTGCGGACGGTCACGGTGATGGCATAGCCGCCGTCCTCGCGGCGCACCTTGGGCGTGTCGCATGCGAAGCGGGTATAGCTCAGACCGTAGCCGAAAGGATACAGAGGCGTGCCCGTGAAGTAACGGTACGTGCGGTTCTCCATGGAATAATCCGAAAAATCGGGAAGATCGCTGTCCGAACGGTAGAAGGTGACGGGCAGACGTCCGCTGGGGTTGACCTCGCCGAACAGCACGTCAAACAGAGCGTTTCCTCCCTGTGCGCCCGGGTAGAACTGCTGAACCACTGCCGCGCAGTGTTCGTCCTGATCGCCCAGCGCCATGGCACTGCCGCTGATGTTGACGAAAATGATGGGCTTTCCGGTTGCGCGTATCGCCTCGTACAGCTTCTTTTGCGATGCAGGGAATTCCAGAGAGCGCTTGTCGCCCGAATCGCCGAACAGGGAATATGCATCGCCCTGCTCGCCCTCGATGGACGGGTCGATGCCCATGCACATCACCACCACGTCCGACTTTTGAGCGGCGATGACCGCCTCGCGGAGCGGGTGCTCCAGATAGGTGGTCGGATCCTCCTCCAACACCGTGTGACAGCCTACGGCGTAGTACAGTTGTCCCGCGAACCGCTGACGGAAGGCGTCAAACGGGGTGACAGCCTCAAAGGGCGTTCCGTTGTAGTTGCCCAAGAGCACCTCGCGGCGGTCGGCGTTGTTGCCGATGACGGCGATGGTCAGATCCGGACTGTTCTTCAGCGGCAGAATGCCGTTGTTTTTCAGCAGTACCACCGATTCCTGCGCCATGCGGCGGTTCAGCTCCCGATGCGCGCGGCAGTCCACGGTGTCGTAGGGAATGTTATCGTACTTGCAGTCGGTATCGAACATGCCCAGAGCAAAGCGGGAGGTGAAGAGCTTTTCCACGGCGGCGGTGACCACGTCCTCCGTGACCAGTCCAGCCGCAACGGCGGACAGGAGCGCCTGATATGCCGAGCCGCAGTTCAGGGTGCATCCGTTTTTCAGCGCATCCGCCGCGCTTTGCGCATAGCTGTCGTTGCGGTGGTGGCTGTCGGTGATGTCGGCAATGGCGCCGCAGTCGGATACGAAGTAGCCGTCAAAGCCCAGCTTTCCGTACAGGATATTCCCCTGCATCTCGGGCGAGGCACAGCACGGCTCTCCGTTGACCGCGTTATAAGCGCCCATGACGCACGCGGGATGGGAATGCTCGATGCAGTAACGGAACGCCCACAGATAGGTCTCCCAAAGATCCTTCTGATTCACGGTGGCATTGAAGCCGTGACGGGATGCCTCGGGTCCCGAGTGCACCGCATAGTGCTTTAAGGTGGCGTCTAATTTCCGATAGGTATAGGCGGGGTCGCCCTGCAGACCGCGGACGTATGCCGCGCCCATTCTGCCGGTGAGGTACGGATCCTCTCCGTAGGTCTCGTGACCTCTGCCCCAGCGCGGGTCACGGAATATGTTGATGTTGGGCGACCAGTAGGTCAGTCCCATATAATATCCGGTGTCGCCGAATTTGCGGTATTCGTTATATTTGGCGCGCGCTTCGTCCGATACGGCACAGCCCACACGCTCCATGAGCGTATCGTCAAAGCTCGCCGCCATGGCAATGGACTGCGGGAACACGGTGGCGACGCCCGATCTTGCCACGCCGTGCAGACCCTCATTCCACCAGTTATAGGCGGGAATGCCCAAACGCTCAATGGCGGGCGCGTCGTGGCGAAGCTGAGAGCACTTCTCCGCCAACGTCATCTGCGCGACCAATTCCTTTGCACGCTGTTCGAATGTCATGAATTCAATCCTCTTTTCCGCGGTTCTCCGCCGAGTTATCTTTATGCACATTATAGCAGAGCCGAGGGCGCTTGTCAAACATTTTCTGCAATTTGCACCATTCCTATTGAAATTCGCGGCGGGGTATGTTATAATTCCAACAGTCAGGGAATGCCGCGCGCCGTGCGGTGCAGGTTCGGCATTGCCCCCCAATTCGGAAAGGAATTATATTTTATGGAACTGCAAAAAGTTGACAACGACCTGACCTATGTGGACAGTCCCTTTGTCGCAGAGAACGTTTTCCGCACCATGGAGGCGGAGGACGCTCCCCTTCCTACCTATGAGGAGAACCGCGACCGTCTCCCCAAGCCCTTCTGGGACGGTCATGACGATGCCATCGCGTGCTACGACTACGCATGGCAGACTGCTTTCGGCAACCTGAGAAAGCCCAATGCGGAGGCGGGTTTTGTGTCGAACTTCATCGATACCGCCTTCAACGGCTTTCTGTTCATGTGGGACTCTTCCTTCATTGTGATGTTCGGCAAGTACGGCTCCAAGATCTTCAATTTCCAGAAGACCCTGGACAACATGTACTCCCATCAGCACCGCGACGGTTACATCTGCCGCGAGATCTGCGAGTTTGAGCGCGGCGAGCACTTCAACCGCTTCGACCCTGCCGGAACCGGTCCGAATATCATGCCCTGGTCCGAGTGGGAGTCCTATTGCCAGACCGGCGATAAGGAACGTCTTGCCAAGATCTATCCGCCGCTTCTGGCATACCATCTGTGGCTGAAGAAGCACCACACCTGGCGCGACGGCACCTACTGGAACACCGGTTGGGGTTGCGGCATGGATAACCAGCCCAGACTGCCCGCAGGCTACCATGAAGCCTTCGATCACGGTCACATGGTGTGGATGGATACCTGCGTTCAGCAGGTGCTCTCCGCCAAGATCCTGCTCTCCATGGCTGAGGTGCTGGGACGCGACGATAAGGAAGCGCTAGATGAACTGCGCGCCGAGGTTGCACACCTCACCACCGTCATCAACGAAAAGCTCTGGTGCGAGGAGGACGCCTTCTATTACGACCTCTACCGCGACGATACGCTGAACCACGTCAAGACCGTGGGCGCATATTGGGCACTGCTTGCCGACATTATCCCTGCCGAGCGTCTGGATCGCTTTGTGGCGCATCTGGACAATCCCGCAGAATTCAAGCGGACGCACCGCGTTCCCACCCTGTCTGCCGACAGCCCCGACTACCGTCCGGGCGGCGACTACTGGAAGGGTTCTGTCTGGGCGCCCACAAACTACATGGTGCTCAAAGGTCTGGAAAAGAACGGCTACGAAAAGCTGGCTTATGAGATCGCTTGCAACAACTTGGAAAATGTGGTTCAGGTGTTCCGCGATACCGGAACCCTGTGGGAGAACTACGCGCCCGAGGCTGTGACGCGCGGCTCCTGGTCCAAGGATAAATTCGTGGGCTGGTCGGGTCTGTTCCCCATCTCCATCATGTTCGAGTATGTGTTCGGTATCCGTCCGCATGCGGGCAAGAACACCATCGTGTGGCATGTCAACCGCACCGAGCGCCACGGCGTGATGCAGTATCCTTTGGGTGATGCCGATGTGGATCTGATCTGCGAGGCAAGAAAGAGCGCGGACGAGAAGCCGCAGATCACCGTTCACAGCACCGCACCCGTCACCGTCGAGGTACACTGGGGCGACAATGTGGAGATCATCGAGGCGTAAATCCGCCCCGCGTCTCTTCTCGGATTCGCACGGTTTTCTACATTATATTTAGGGAAAATACGTGCGGAATGTGTTTGATGCTATGGGATACCGCGGCTGTTGCCGCGGTATCCGTGTTTACAAATCAATGCGGAAACGGAAGTTATGGTTATGATGAGCGATATGGATTCCCCCATTGCCGTGCTGGATTCGGGTGTGGGCGGGCTGTCTGTCCTGCGGGAGCTTCTCTGCGTCCTGCCGCACGAAAGCTATGTGTTTTACGGCGACGAGGCAAACGCACCCTACGGAACCAAACGGCATGAAGAGGTCCGCCGCATCACCTTTGCGAATGTGGAGCGTCTGCGGAACGAATACGGTTGCAAGGCGGTGGTCATTGCGTGCAACACCGCGACCGGCGCCGCCGCGGCGGCACTGCGATCCGCGCTTCCGGAATTTCCCATCATCGGGATCGAGCCGGAGCTGAAGTCCGCCGCGCTCATGGGGGAGCACCCGCGCGTTCTGGTGATGGCGACCCCGCTCACCCTGCGGCAGGATAAGTTTTTGGAGTTGCGCAATCGGTTTTCGGATCGCGCGGACTTCACGCTTTTGCCGTGCCCGGGGCTGATGGAGCTGATCGAGAGCGGGCATATCCACGATGCGTTGCTGAAACGCTATCTGGATTCTCTGTTTTCGGCGCTCGATGCCGATTCCTTTGACGCCGTGGTGCTCGGCTGTACGCACTATCCGCACATCCGAAGCGAAATTGCGGCGCACTTTCCGCATGCCGCCGTGTTCGACGGCTGTCGCGGAACGGCAATGGAAACCAAGCGTCGGCTGG
Source organism: uncultured Eubacteriales bacterium (assembly GCA_902491355.1). Taxonomy (GTDB): domain Bacteria; phylum Bacillota; class Clostridia; order Oscillospirales; family CAG-272; genus UMGS2055. Next base: position 4,166 of record CABUHM010000004.1, on the reverse strand, counting down.
AATGCGCGGGATTGCTGTCCCGAGCAACCGGGCAGGGCACCGTCCGCTTTGTGACCTCGGCACACAATCCCGAATTCGACCGCATCTGCCGCACCCTTTTGACGGCGGATTGACACGGCGAATTCCGTCTCTTTCCACTGACCACTATCCACTTCCCACTATCCACTGCAAAAATACCGCACCTGTCTCCGATTCGGAGGGGTGCGGTATTTTTTTGCCTCAAAACGAAATATTTTTTCAGAACCGGACATGGGCTGTCCGATTTTTCTGATAGACTGCGCTTGCGAAAGCAAATCAAACACACATTTTTTCAGAAAGGAGCATTTTTCAAATGGAGCAAACCAAACAGGCACAGCCGAAAAAGGATCGGGTATCCCTTCCGCTGACCGTGCCTCCGTACAGCACCTATCATGCGCAGGGGATCGGCGGCGCGGTGTTAGCCTCCAATCCGACCATCCGCAATTGGTATCTCAGCCTTGTGATGGAGCTGAAATGCCCCCGCCGCTTTTTGGAGGGGTACGGCAGTCCCGAATTGGATATCCTCCGCTCCTCCTATCGGGAGATCCCGTGGATCATTGTGGATCGGTATCCCATGCGCTATCAGGGAGAGGAGACCAATCGCATCATCTGTGACATGCTGTCCGACGGCTACTACGTGGCATACGGATGCGTGGACGACTTTTTCATCCGCGGAAAATCCTTTTACGGGGAGCGGCACTTCCTGCATGACGGGCTGATCTGCGGCTTTGATGCGGACAAGCGCACCTTCCGCATGTACGCCTACGATCAGCGGTGGATCTACCGCACGTTCGACATCGCACAGGCGGACTTCGAGCGCGGCAGACAGTATGCCTTCGATCAGGGCATTTACGGGTCGCTTGACGGCATTCTTCTGCATCGGGGCGAATGCCGCTTCCGCATCGACGACGCCGTGCGCGGCATAGCACAGTATCTCCATTCGTCCAAGGAGGACTATTTTGCAAGGAAGGAAGGGGACATCTGCGGGTGCGCCGTGCAGGAATTTCTGATTTTGTATCTGAATCTCCTGCTGAACGGCGAGATCGATTACAAGCGAACCGACCCACGCATTTTCCGCCTGCTGTGGGAACACAAAAAGGTCATGAGCGAGCGGCTGGTCATGATGGAAAAGACATGGGAGAAAAATCATGCCTTCAGCACGCAGTATCAGGCGGTGGTGGAGGAAGCGAACCGCATGCGCATGCTATACGCATCCTATCTCATCAAACAGCGGCGCGATCTTTTGGAAACAGTGAAAGCCAAACTGCGCTCCCTTTGCGATACGGAGCGCACCATATTGGAATCGGTTACGGAATACGGAAGGAGTAGGGGAGACTTATGAAGGAATATGAAATGAAGCTCCTGCTGACGCAGGAGGAGTACGATTGCCTGTACCGCCACTACATGTTCGGCGCGCGGCGCGGGTGTCATATCAACTATTATTACGATACGCCCTCGTTTATGCTGTATCGGCTGGGGATCAGCTACCGCGTGCGGGAACGGGAGGGCAGATTCGAGCGCACGGTGAAGCTCCCGCATCGCTATCGCCGCGAATGCAGGGAGGAACTGAGCACGCCCGTCACGTGTGCGCCGCTGACGGCACAATGGGAGGATCTTGCCCTGCGTCAGTGCGGCTGTCTCATCACCGATCGCACCGAAATGCGTCTGCCGGACGGGGCATCCGTGTGCCTTGACGCGAACTGCTATCTCGGGAAAATCGACTTTGAGCTGGAGGTGGAATATCCCGAATTCGGCAGGGCGAGAGGAGAGGATGCGCTCCGCTCTGCGGCGGCGTGTCTTGTGCGGCACGGACTGATCTCCAAGCCCGCTGAGCTTCTTTCCCGCAACGGCAAGAGCTTCGGCAAGGCGGGACGGTTCTTTACGGCTCTGACGGCGCGGATACGGGAAAAATCGTACGACGGGTCGGACTCCGATCAACTTTTAGAGTTGGAGAAGGCATACATGTCTAATCGCGCCTGAGTCGGCGTGTCGGTCCGTGATAATGCGGACTTCGGCAAAAAGATACCGTATGCGCAGTCGTGAAAACGGTGTGCATACGGTATTTTGGGAACGTCTGTGCCTCACTTTACCCGCCCGCCCCCGGGGAGTTGGGCACGGCACGCCGTGCCCGAGACGTCTCGGCGCCGCTGTATAACGGAAAACGGAGCGATATCAAGCGCGCCGAGGCGTCAGTCAGCCGTTCGGCTGACGTCTCCCCGGGGGCGGGCGGGGCGCAGTGAGGACCCCGTTTACCCCGCGCATTGCCCCATGATGCCGTCTAAGACCTTAAGCTCCGATTGCTTGAGGGACGAGCGGCATATCCGTGACATCTGACGGAGCAGGGAGCGTTCGTCGTTGGTGAAATAACGGCACGGAAGCTGATAGTGCTCCATGACGTAAACTCCGCCCTCGTATCTGCCCGGCTTGATGTAAATGGGGACATTGTTGCCGATGACGTTGATGTCCCGCTGGATGGTGCGCACGGAAACGCCGAATTCCTGCGACAGGTTGACCAAGGTTTCGTGACGTTTGCGGCACAGGATCCAGATGATCCCGAATCTCCGATTCAAAGCATCCATTGCTGACAACTCCTTCCGTTCTTTGGGGAATATTGATGCACCGTGTGGTGACGGTGAAATGAGTACCGTTTGCGGAAATCCACGGCAATTTCTTGATATGACAAAATCGTGAAGCAAAATAATTTTTATTGTGAACATATTATATACTATTATGCGAAGCGTGTCAACATTAACAAACGGCGGCGATATTTTCCCATTTATTGTTATAAAATATATATAAACGAAGAAATCGGAGGTCGATTTTAACAGATTGTTGCAAAAACGAAAAAACAATGTCGAAGTGCGGTTTCGAGGAAACAGGGGTATTGTCACTTTCGGTCGAACGATTCTCGGCGAATTGCCCGTTTTTCTTTTCTAAACCGGACAGGGGTTGTCCGGTTTGCCTTCTATAATGCGGTTCAGAAAGGAGTGAACCGCACATGGAGGTCACAGAAAGACGCAATGAGATCATGAAAAAACTTTGCAGGAGAAGGAGCGATACCGTAGCCAATCTGGCAATGGAGCTTGGGGTGAGCGAACGCACCGTGCGCAGGGATATCGAGAGGCTGAGCGTCTCGTATCCCATATACACGCAAAGCGGACGCGCGGGCGGCATTTTCGTTGTGGGGACATACAGCATGGATCGCATGTATATGATGCCCGAGGAGCTCGACCTGCTCCGAAAGCTGGAGGGCGCGGCGGAGCGCGACGGACTTCTGTCCCCGACGGAAGCCTCGCTTTTGCACAACCTGATCCTGCAATATACCAAACCCACGGGAAAGGAGGGGAGAACATGAGAGCTTTGGAAATGAAGCCGCACGGAGAGCGCGGAATGCTCATTACCTTCTGCGGTCTGGACGGATGCGGCAAAACCACCATGCTGACCCGTCTGCGGCGGGAGTTGGAAGGGGACGGCGGCGTGTTTGTGACAAAACAGCCCACAAACGCCGTGCGCACCTCGGAGATATTCCGTACGTATATGGACAAGCCCGACCACACGGCATACGACTATCGGAGCCTGTCCCTGCTTGCGGCAAGCGACCGCATCCAGCACGTCACGCACACGGTACTGCCGCATTTGCAGAAGGGCGAAACGGTTCTGTGCGATCGGTACTTCTATTCCTGCCTTGCAAATCTTCGCGCAAGGGGATACCGCCGCGACCGTTGGATCTATGAGGCATCGTCCTTTGTTCTGCGTCCCGATCTGGCATTCTTTTTCGACGTGCCGGTGGAGACGGCGGTCAGCCGTGTCCGCGCACGGGAAGAGGAACGGGACCGCTACATCGATATGGAACTGCAATACCGTCTGCGTCGGGAATACAGGGACATCTGTCGGGCGAATCGCGGCATTCTGATCTCCACCGAGCGGTCGGAGGACGAATGCTTTGCCGAGATTCTGGACGCGGTAACACGGCTGAAAAAGAAAAAAGAAAGGATGGAAAAGAAACATGACTGACGAAAAACTGCAAAAGATCCTCAGAGAGCTGAGCGGTCTTGACACCTTCGGGGAAAGCGACTCCCTGCAAGGCGACCTCGGACTGGACAGTCTGGCGATGGTCAATCTGCTTCTGGCGATCGAGGATGCATACG
>CABUHM010000003.1:0-19174 GCA_902491355.1 uncultured Eubacteriales bacterium | reverse complement strand
CCAGCTCATTGCCCGCAAAGTGGGGCGTTGCGCGGTACATCACATGGTTTCCGGTGGTTTGCACGTACTCCGCGACCATGTTTTCCAGCGGAAGCATGCCCTTCATATTCAGATACCGCGTACCGGTGATGAGATTTTTCTCATTTGCGTTTTCCCCGCTGAGCTGATAGGCGATCAGGTGACAGCGGTTATAGAGATATTTGCCGTCCACATTGGCATATTTCACAGTATGCCAGCCGCTCGGCTTCATAGTGCCGATGCTCCCGCGTTCCTCGGTCGGCATTATGTCCTTGCCAACGCAGGCTAAGGCGACGCCGCACCGTCCCAATTCGTCCAATTTGCTGTACCGTTCATAGGAGATCGCCGGCTCGGATGTCAGATCGGCGGACGGTCGATTCTCATTGATCAGAATGAACGGCTCGTCGGAAAAAGCGGGGATGGCATCCAGCGACATGGAGTAGGATGCCACATCGGAAAACAGTGCCGGGGTCTGCGCGTCGGCATTTCCCTGCCCCATGAGAATCCCGCATACGGGGACAAGGATCACACAAACAAATATGCAGACCCATGACAGGATAACGGGAAATGATCTCTTCTTTTGTTTTAGTTGCCGCAAGGTCATACCCTCCGTTTTCGGTGTCATTACTCTGTCTCTATCATACGGGAAACGCGCCCGAAAATCAAGTATATGGCGAAATTTCGGCAAATTGACACCGAATTTTCCCGAAATTTGCCCGAGTTTGTAAATAAACGGAATCATCTCTTGCAATTTTGCGTAAAGCGTGTTACCCTAATAGAGTACGATAAGATAAGAAGAGAAACTCTGTGAGAGAGGAACACAGTTATGATTTTTTGCGTGGAGGATGACGAGAGCATCCGCGAGTTGATGATTTACACCCTTACCGCTTCCGGCTTTGCGGCAAAGGGATTTTCGGATTCGGTCGCTTTTTTTGAGGCGATGAAGCAGGAAACGCCGAGCCTGGTTCTGCTCGACATTATGTTGCCGGGCGAGGACGGTCTGAGCATTCTGAAAAAACTGCGCGGCGAGGCGGCGCACCGCATTCCCGTGATCATGGCGTCGGCAAAGGGAACGGAGTACGACAAGGTCATCGGCTTGGACTTAGGCGCGGACGACTATCTGGCAAAGCCGTTCGGTATGATGGAAATGGTGTCCCGCGTGCGCGCCGTTCTGCGCCGCACCGCCCCTGCGGAAAGCGCGGACATTCGCCGATGCGGCAAAATGGTGATGAACACAAGCGAGCATATCGTCTCGGTGGACGGCGAACGCATTTCCCTCACCCTGAAGGAATATGAGCTTCTGCGTTTGTTTTTGGAAAATCCCGGCATTGTGTTCACGCGCGACCATCTGCTGACCCGCATCTGGGGCAGTGACTTTTTGGGCGAAACCCGAACTGTCGACGTGCATATCGGAACCCTGCGCACCAAGCTCGGCGTATGCAGTGACTGCATTCAGACCGTGCGCGGCGTCGGGTATAAACTGGAGAATCTGCAATGAAAAAGACGATATACCGAATTCTGATTCCGGCAGGAGCGGCAATCTGTCTGCTCACTGCCGTCCTGTTTCTGTGCATCCAATATTACGGCGCCGTACACGCAGGAACGGATATTCCGTTTTTTTTGCTTCTGCGCCACGCCGCCGTTCCGTTCACCGTGTGCCTTGCCGTATCGTTGGCGCTGAGCACGGTGACGGCATTTTTCCTGTCGCGTCGGATCGAGCGGTCACTGAGCGACCGTGAGGCGGTGTTGGAGCAGAAAAACAAGGAGCTTGGCGTCGCCACGGAAACCACGGAACGCGAAAAGGCGGAAACTCTGCGCCGCCAGTTCACGGCAAATGTGTCGCACGAGCTGAAAACGCCCCTCCAGTGTATCTCGGGCTACGCCGAGTTGCTATCGGACGGCATGGTTCAGCCCGAGGACATTCCGCGATTCTCCAAAATAATCCACGATGAAGCGCACCGCATGATTGTGCTGGTGGACGACATCATCCGCATCTCCCATCTGGAGGAGGGCACCGCCGACATGCCGTGCGAAAACACGGATCTGTTCGCCTTGGCGGACAGCACCCTCAAAAGCCTGCTTCCCGCCGCCGAGCGTGCCGACGTCACCCTGCATTTGGAAGGCGAGTCCACACCCGTGTACGGCGTTTCGCAGTTGCTCTCGGTCATTATATTCAACCTGTGCGACAATGCCATAAAATACAATAAGCGGGGCGGCACCGTGACCGTCCGCACCGAAACGACGGAGGCGGGCGCCGTTCTGACCGTGCGCGATACCGGCATCGGTATCCCCGAGGGCAGTCAGGATCGCATCTTCGAGCGCTTTTATCGGGTAGATAAGAGCCGTTCCAAGGAGGTGGGCGGCACGGGTCTGGGGCTTTCCATCGTTAAACACGCCGCCATTCTTCACCATGCCGCCATTCATCTGGAAAGCCGTCCCAACGTCGGAACGGCGATCACCGTCACCTTCCCGCCGCAATAAGTCACAGGATGGGCACGATTCGTTCAAATCGCCCCAAAGAAACGCCGACGGGGCAGGTACTTTTTGGTTTAATCCACACTTGACACAGCACCGTTTTCGTGCTAGAATTGGCACATCAAGTAAATGCGATGATGATATTATGCATCCGAATGATCCTTTTCAGAGAGCCGTCGGTCGGTGTGAGGCGGTGAGCGGTCTCGTGTGCAGTCTCGTATCGGACAGAGACCCCGAAAAATGCAAACTAAGGGTCTACGGGTGATCCCGTCACAGATCTGTGGCTTGTTTGAGCCGATGAGAGGTCGCGCAGAGCGCGGCAACGCGGGTGGTACCGTGGTTGGGTTTTGATATCCGATCATCCCGCAGAAATCCGATTGGGTTTCTGCGGGATTTTCTTTTTTTACAGATTACGGAGGTTACAAAAGAAATGAGAAAAATTGCAGTTTCCGATTACACGTTGCGGGAAATGACCGAAAACGGCGGCGCTTCCCTTCTGTTCCGCGAAAAGACCGCCGTTGCGGCTTGCATTGATGCCTTCGGTGCCGATGCTGTAGAACTGCCGCAGATCCGTCGGGTGCGCGAGGACACCATCGTTGCGCAGACCATTGCCGCATCGGTTCGTCACAGTACGGTCTGCATGCCGGCAGGCGACACCGAGGAGGATGTGGAAAACGCGTGGAACTGCGTGAAAAACGCCGCGCACCCGAGATTGCAAATATCGCTTCCCGTTTCTACCGTGACCATGGAATATACCTACCATTGCAAGGAAGATAAAATGGCGGAAAAGATTGCCGCGCTGTGCAAAAAGGCGCGCACGTTCTGCGACGACGTGGAATTCTCCGCAGGGGACGCCACACGGGCAGACCGCGCGTTTCTCATCCGTGCTGTCCGCACCGCCGCCGAATCGGGCGCGACCGTCATTACGGTATGTGACGATGCGGGCATCTGCCTGCCCGAGGAGTTGGCTTCCCTGGTGCAGGAGGTCAAGGAGGCGTGCGCGCTCCCGCTGTACATCCGCATCACGGACGAAGTGGGCATGGGCAACGCTGCCGCATTTTACGCACTGCGCGCGGGTGCCGACGGGGTCAAGACTGCAATTTCGGGTGAGCACGCCCTGAATACCGCGAATTTTACGGCGGCAGTCGCGGCACGTGGGGAGTCCTACGGCTTTACCACCGCACTGAAAACCACCGAATTGCAAAGTGATATCCACGCGCTTCTCAAAAAGCTCCACCGTCCCGCACAGGAGGAAAATGCGGAGAGCAGAACCGACATTTTTCTGGATGCGGGCAGTACCATGGATCAGGTCGACGGGGCGGCACGTTCGCTCGGTTATTCCCTCTCGGCGGAGGACAACGGAAAGGTGTACCGTGCGCTGATGACCGTGTGCGAGCGCAAGCGCGCCGTGGGCGCAAAGGAGCTGGAAGCGATCATCGCTTCCAACGCCATGCAGGCGCCGTCCGTATATCACCTGAGCAGTTACAGTACCACAAGCAGTAACATTTCGCCCTCCATGGCTAATGTCATTTTACAAAAGGACGATGAGATGCTGACGGGCGTTGCCACGGGCGACGGTCCGATCGATGCGGCGTTCCGTGCCATCGAGACCTGCGTGGGCTTCCATTATGAACTGGACGCCTTTCAGATTGAGGCTGTGACCGAGGGCAAGGAGGCGCTCGGCTCGGCTGTCGTGCGTCTGCGCAACGGCTGGAAGCTCTATTCCGGCAACGGACTGTCCACCGACATCGTGGGTGCCAGCATCCGTGCCTATATCAACGCATTGAATAAGATCGTTTCCGAGGAGGAACAGATATGAAGCTCTCGTTTTCCACAAAGGATGTGAACCGCCCGACCTTTTCGGCACTGTGTCAGCTTGCCTTCGACTACGGGTACGCAGGCTTTGAGATCTACGATGCCGAAGCCGAACGGAAGGAGCACGGCGACAGCATTCTCCGCTCGGGTCAGGTGTCGGACGCAAAGCGCAAGCTGAACAATCGGCGTCTTTCGGTGTCGGCGCTGACCTATCCCCATCCGCTCGAAAGCGACGAGGCGCAGGCGGCGGAGATCGTCCGCTATGTTGATATGGCGGCGGATGCGGGCATTTCTTCGGTCATTTTCCGCGTTGACCGTGAGCCTTCATTTGAAGAATTGGACAAAAAGCTCCGTGATGCCGTCCGCCGCGCCGAAAAAACCGACGTAGAACTGCTCTTTGACACTGTGGGGTATCTGGCGGACACGCAAAACGTCCTCACCCTGCTCAATCATTTCGCAAGCATCGCCATGGGCGCATGCTGGAACGTGCGCGAGACCTACTTTTCTGCAAAGGAGGACGCCGAGGACACCATTCGCAATCTCGGCGCCTATATCCGCTTCGTGCGGCTCGGCGACCGCCGAAACGGGCAGGACGTGCTCATCGGCGAGGGCGATCTGCCGGTGCGGGAATTCACGGACGCTCTGCGCTCCCTGAATTACGATGCCTTTGTCTCGGTGGAGTGGAACCGCGAGATCACCGATGCCGACATCGTACTCACCCATTTTGCGGGCTTCCTCACGGGTCTGGGCACCGCGCGAGAGACCGAAAACGCACAGTACCGCAACCGCAGCGGAAGCGGCGTATTTCCATGGAAAAAATATGACATTCTGGAAATGACCTTCTCTCAGGTGCTGGATACCATGGCGGACACCTATCCCGATCAGCTTGCCTTCCGCTACACCACGCTTGACTACACCCGCACCTACGCGCAATTCCGCCGCGATGTAGACGCAGTCGCCGCCGCCATGATCTCGGTGGGCGTGCGTCCCGGGCATCATGTTGCGGTGTGGGCGACCAACGTGCCCGAATGGTTTCTGACCTTCTGGGCGGCAACCAAGATCGGCGCTGTTCTGGTCACGGTCAACACGGCATACAAGAGTCACGAGATCGAATATCTGCTCCGCCAGTCCGACACCCACACCCTTGTCACCATCGATCGGTGCAAGGACACCGACTACGGCGCCATCATTTCCGAGCTGTGCCCCGAATTGCGCACCACCCTACCCGGCGAGCCTCTGTACGCAAAGCGCCTTCCCTTCCTGCGCAATGTGATCACCGTGGGCTTTTCCATGGCGGGATGTCTCACATGGAACGAATTTCTGGAGCGTGGCTCATCCAGCCCGCGCGAAGAGGTGCGCCGCCGCGCGGCGGGCGTCCGTCCCGATGACGTTGCAAACATGCAGTATACCTCGGGCACCACGGGCTTCCCCAAGGGCGTGATGCTGACCCACCGCAACATTGTGAACAACGGAAAGATCATCGGCGACCGCATGGATCTGTCCACGGCGGACCGCATGATGGTGCAGGTCCCCATGTTCCACTGCTTCGGCATGGTGCTGACCATGACCTCTGTCATGACCCACGGCGGTACGCTCTATCCTCTTCCCTACTTTTCACCCAAATCCTCGCTTGCCTGCGTCAACGATGAAAAGATCACCTGCTTCAACGGCGTGCCCACCATGTTCCTTGCCATGTTCAACCATGCGGACTTTGCAAAGACCGACTTTTCGCATATGCGCACCGGTATCATGGCGGGCGCAAACTGCCCGCCCGAGCTGATGCGGCGTGCCGCGGCGGAAATGAACATGACCGAGATCGTGTCGGTATACGGTCAGACCGAATCCTCCCCCGGATGCACTATGGGCGAAGTGAACGAGGATCTCGACCACCGCGTGGAGACCGTGGGAAGCGCCTTCCCAGGCGTGGAGTGCAAGATTATGGATCCGGAGACCAACGAGGATCTGCCGAACGGCGTCAACGGCGAATTTGTGGCGCGGGGCTTTAACATCATGAAGGGCTACTACAAAATGCCGCACGCGACCGCACAGGCGATCGACCGCGACGGCTGGTTGCACACAGGCGACATCTGCTGTCGCACCGAGGACGGCTACTACAAGGTCACGGGCAGACTCAAGGACATGATCATTCGGGGCGGTGAGAACATCTACCCGCGCGAGATCGAGGAATTCTATCTCACCAATCCCAAGATCAGAGACGTGTCCGTGATCGGCGTGCCCGATCCCACCTACGGCGAGGAGGCGTGCGCATGGATCGTCCTGCACGACGGCGAAAGCGCGGACGATGCCGAAATGCGTGCCTACGGCAACGCGCATATTGCGCACCATAAGGTGCCGAAATACTTCATCTTTGTGCGCGAATTCCCCATGAATGCGGCGGGCAAGATCTTAAAGTACAAAATGAAGGAAACAACCGCAAAACAGCTCGGTCTGTGACAGCGGCTTCGGTCATTGAAGCGCGAAAAACCCGCAAGTTTACAAAATATCCGATTTTTTTCGGGGAAATCCTCTTGACAAATACTCCCGCTTGTGGTAGTATCATGACATAAATTACATATGACAAAAAAAGCTGTGATGAAGACGGAAGCTACAGGGTAGCCTACAGAGAGTCGGGGGCGGTGTGATCCCGGCGGTGAATGCAGTTTCCCATCCCTTCTGAGCCGAAAGAATGAACACAGGATGCCTGGTATCAAAATGCATCGGCAAATAGTTCTTTCCGTGATTGCTGCGTAAATGCATAAGGCTTGATGGAGTCTGAGTGGCACGTATCAAAAACGTGCAATTTGAGTGGTACCGCGGGTAATGATTGCTCGTCTCAAGAGATTTTCTTGGGGCGGGCTTTTTTGTCATAGAAAATACGGAGGATCTTGAAATGAGCACACAAACAACCATGCCGGAATTGCAGGATGTTGCCAACCGTATCCGCGAAATGCGCGAGATCATGGGGTATACCCAGGAGGATATGGCGGAACGCACCGAGGTCTCCCTGCACGAGTATCAGGCGCTGGAAAACAGCGAAATGGACATCCCCTTCACCTTCATCTACAAATGTGCGCTGGCGTTCGGCATCGAGCTGACCGAATTGCTGGAGGGACGTTCCGCAAAGCTGTCCTCGTATAACGTCACCAGACGCGGGAACGGTCAGCAGACGGCAAAGGAGGACGGCATCTCCATCGCCAACTTAGCCCCCGAATTTCGCGGGAAGCTCGCCGAGCCGTACTGGGTGCGCTACGAATACTCCCCGGAGCTGCAGAACAAACCCATCCATCTGACCAAGCACAGCGGACAGGAATTCGACCTTGTCATCTCAGGATCGCTGATGGTTCAGGTGGGCACCAACCGCGAGGTGCTCAACGAGGGCGACAGCATTTACTACAATTCCTCCACCCCGCACGGCATGATCGCCGTGGGCGGAAAGGACTGCGTGTTCTGCGCTGTCGTGCTCCCCGGTGAGGACACGGGAGAAGCCGTGGTTCGCAATCTGGTCACAACAGTCCACCCCTCCGCGCATCTGCTCTGCGAAAAATATGTCACCGTGGACGAGACCGAGACCGGCGCTCCCGCCTTCGTGCACTTCCATAACGAATCCACCTATAACTTCGGCTTTGACACGGTGGATGCCATCGCCGAGAAGTATCCGGATCGCCTTGCCATGATCCACCTCGACCGCGATAAGACCGAAAGACGGTTCACCTTCGCGCAGATCAAGAAGGAATCGAACCGCGTCGCAAACTACTTCCGCAGTATCGGCATCAAGCGCGGCGACCGCGTCATGCTGGTGCTCAAGCGGCACTACCAGTTCTGGTTCGCGATCATCGCTCTGCATAAATTGGGCGCTGTCGCCATCCCCGCCACCTATCAGCTCCAGAAGCACGATTTTGAGTACCGTTACAATGCCGCAGGCGTCAGTGCGGTGGTCTGCACGGCGGACGGAAACACGGCACAGATTGCGGAGGAGGCGGCAAAGTCATGTCCCTCTGTCACCCGGCTCTTCCTTGTGGGCGGAAGCCGCGAGGGCTGGCACGATTTCGATGCGGAGTATCCCCTGTATTCCAGTCGCTTCGAGCGTCTGCCCGACACGCCCTGCGGCGATGACGCGGCACTCATGTTCTTCTCGTCGGGCACCACGGGCGAGCCGAAAATGGTGCTCCACAAGCACACCTACGCGCTGGGTCACTACCTGACGGCAAAATACTGGCACTGCTGTGAGAGAGACGGTCTGCACTTCACCATCTCGGACACCGGCTGGGGCAAATCCCTGTGGGGCAAGCTTTACGGTCAGTGGCTGTGCGAGGGCGCGGTCTTTGTGTACGATTTCGACCGCTTCCATGCCGCAGACATTCTTCCCCTCTTTGCAAAGTATCATATCACCACCTTCTGCGCACCTCCCACCATGCTCCGCATGATGGTGAAGGAGGATCTGACGCAGTATGATTTTTCTTCCATCAAGCACATGACCACGGCGGGAGAAGCCCTGAACCCCGAGGTCGCAAAGCAGTTTGAAAAGGCGACGGGACTGACCATCTACGAGGGCTTCGGTCAGACCGAGACCACCCTGACCGTAGCAAACTTCGGCGGCAACGCCGTGAAGGTCGGCTCCATGGGTATGGCTTCACCCCAGTATCGCATCAATCTGGTGGACAGCGACGGCAATCCCGTCAACGACGGCGAAACGGGCGAGATCGTCATCCGTCTGGACGAGGGTACCCCGCTCGGACTGTTCCGCGAGTATTACCGCGAGCCTGAGAAAACGGCGGAGTGCATGCATGACGGTCTGTACCATACGGGCGATACGGCATGGCGCGATGAGGACGGCTATTACTGGTACGTGGGACGCGTGGACGATATCATCAAGTCGTCGGGCTACCGCATCGGACCGTTCGAGATTGAAAGCGTCATCATGGAGCTGCCCTACGTGCTGGAATGCGGTGTGTCCGCCGCGCCCGACGAAGTTCGCGGTCAGATCGTGAAGGCAAGCATCGTCCTCACGCCCGGCACCGAGCCCACAGAGGAGTTGAAAAAGGAGATCCAGAGCTACGTCAAATCCCACACTGCGCCCTACAAATATCCGCGCCTTGTGGTGTTCCGCGACGAGCTGCCCAAGACCACAAGCGGCAAGATCCGCCGCAATCAGCTCTGAACGTTACGCAATTTTGTGCGTGCGCCGAGGCGCGAACCGATAAAATTTATAAAAATTTGTAGATCCCCTTGACAAAACGATTCGGTTGAATTATAATGTACCCATAATAAAAGGCATCGACGGAGAGTATTCCGGTTTACGTCCTTCAGAGAAGCAGCGGTTGGTGTGAGCTGCCGGAAACGAAATTGCGAATTGTAACTCCCGAGCCGGAAGGAAGAAAACCGCACATGCGGCAAGTAGAACCTTCCCGTGATTGCTGCGTGAATGCATACGGCTTGTTTGAGCCTGAGGGGCACGGAAACGTGCAATTTGAGTGGTACCGCGGATGCATGTATGATCAGGCATTCGTCTCAAAGTAATTCAACTTTGGGACGAATGCCTTTTTCGTCCCCGAACAAGGAGGAGCATGCAATGAATCAGATCAGCGGACTGGATTATAAGATCCACGAGATGGCGGGCAGAATCCGTTATCTGCGTGAGATCGAGGGCTTGACACCGGAGGCGATGGCGCAAAAGACAGACGTCACGGTACAGGAGTATCTAGACTGCGAAAACGGGGTCGGCGACCTGACCTTCGCTTTCATTTACCGTTGTGCGCTTGCCCTGAACGTGGACGTAACCGACATCATCGACGGTCAAAGCCCGCGTCTGAAATCCTTCATCCTGACCCGACAGGGCGGCGGACAGGAAATTGCCAATGCGCACGGCATGACCTATTACAACCTTGCCTATGCGTTCCGAAACCGCATTGCCGATCCGCTGTACGTCCGAAGCACCTACACCGAGGACGCACAGCACCGCGACATCGAGCTGACCACCCATGAGGGACAGGAGCTTGACATCGTGATCTCGGGTCAGCTTCGGGTGCAAATCGGAGAGCATAGCGCAGTCCTCAACCCGGGCGACTCTATCTATTTCAATTCGTCCACCCCGCACGGCATGATCGCCGTGGGCGGCAGTGACTGCGAATTCTATGCCATCGTCTTAAATCCCACGGGCGAACCCATCCCCGAATTACAGCCCGAGGTGGCTGTGGAGGACAACCGCACCGTGCGGCAGGACACCGTGGAGCGCATCTACCGCCGATGGATCGATGTGGAAAAGGACGAGCGCGGCACACCCACCTCCATCCGCTTTCATGACACCGAGCATTTCAATTTCGCATTTGACGTGGTGGATGAGCTGGCAAGACGCTCGCCCGATAAATTGGCAATGCTCCACATCTCACGGGACAAGAACGAGCGGCGCTTCACCTTCACAGATATGAAAAAGGAATCCGCACGGTGCGCCAATTACTTCGCCTCGTTGGGAATTCGGCGCGGCGACCGCGTCATGCTGGTGCTCAAGCGTCGGTATCAGTTCTGGTTCGCCATGCTGGGGCTCAATAAGCTGGGCGCCGTCGCCATTCCCGCCACCAGTCAGCTTCAGGCGCACGACTTTGAATACCGCTTCCATGCGGCAGGCATCGAGACCGTCATCTGCACCGATGACGACGATACCGCAAACCAGATTGATCTTGCCTGTCAGACCTGCGACGAGGTCAAGCGTAAGCTGATCGTGGGACAGCCCCGCGAGGGATGGCACACCTTTGACGACGAGTATTCCCGCTTCAGCTCTCACTACGAGCGCACCGAGGATGCCCCGTGCGGCGACGACCTGCTTCTGATGTTCTTCACCTCCGGCACCTCCGGATATCCCAAGATCGCCGCGCATAATCATAAATATCCCTTAGGACACTTCCACACCGCAAAATACTGGCACTGCTGTGATCCGGACGGTCTGCACTTCACCATTTCGGATACGGGCTGGGCAAAGGCAATGTGGGGCAAGCTCTACGGACAGTGGCTGTGCGAGGCGGCGACCTTCGTGTATGATTTCGACCGATTCGACGCCGCGGACATTCTGCCCTTGTTTGCAAAATATCACATCACCACCTTCTGTGCGCCGCCCACCATGCTCCGCATGATGATCAAGCAGGATCTTTCCAAATACGATTTTTCCTCGGTCAAGCACATGACCACGGCGGGAGAAGCGCTCAACCCCGAGGTCTACCGTCAGTTCGAGAAATCCACGGGCTTGCAGATTCTGGAGGGCTTCGGACAGTCCGAAACCACCATGATCATCGGCAATCTGCGCGGTGCGCCGCATAAGATCGGCTCCATGGGCAAGCCCGCACCCATTTATGAGGTGGCGCTCATGGACGCAGACGGTCAGCCCGTCCGCACGGGCGAGGTGGGCGAGATCGTCATTCGCACCGATCACGGCGCGCCCTGCGGTCTTTTCACAGGCTACTACCGCGACACCGAGAAAACTGCGGAGGTCTGGCACGACGGCTGGTATCATACGGGCGACACCGCATGGTGCGACGAGGACGGCTACTACTGGTATGTGGGCCGTGTGGACGATATCATCAAGTCATCGGGCTACCGCATCGGACCGTTTGAGATCGAAAGCGTCATCATGGAGCTTCCCTACGTGCTGGAATGCGGTGTGTCCGCCGCGCCCGATGAAATCCGCGGTCAGATCGTGAAGGCGAGCATCGTCCTCACGCCCGGCACCGAACCGACCGACGACCTCAAAAAGGAAATTCAAAATTACGTCAAGACCCACACCGCACCCTATAAATATCCGCGCCTTGTGGTGTTCCGGAGCGAGCTTCCCAAAACCGCGACCGGAAAGATTCAGCGGAATCGGCTGTGAGCGGGGGCGCTTCCCTGCCGACCGATTTGATCGTCCCCCGATTTTGAAACGGGAAATGAGGTATCTATACAATGAGAATCACCTGTATACAAATGAACATGGCGTTTGCCCGACCCGAGGAAAACTTCCGCCGTGCATCCGAGCTGATCGCCGATGCCGCGCAGGGACAGCCCGACGTCATTGTGCTCCCCGAGACATGGAACACGGGATTCTTCCCGCATGACGGTCTTGCATCACTCTGTGACCGCGACTGCGTCGAGGTCAAGCGGCAGATCGGCGCCCTTGCCGCCCGATTCCGCGTCAACATCGTGGCAGGCTCAGTCGCAAATCAGCGCGGCGACGGGATCTATAACACCGCCGCGGTATTCGACCGTCAGGGCACGTGCATCGCCCAATATGACAAAACCCATCTGTTTTCCCCCATGCAGGAGGATCGGTATTTCCGACGCGGCGATCACCTGTGTGAATTCACCTTAGACGGAAGGCGTTGCGGCGTTCTGATCTGTTACGACATTCGCTTCCCCGAGCTGACCCGCACCCTGACCGTCCAAAAGCGTCTGGACTACCTGTTCCTCGTCTCACAGTGGCCTGCCGTCCGCATCCCGCATCTTGAGACCCTGACCCGTGCGCGCGCTATCGAGAACCAGATGTTCACAGTTTGCTGTAATTCCTGCGGCAGTGCGGGCGAAACCCGCTACGGCGGCACTTCGGTAATATACGACCCGTGGGGCGAAACCCTTGCAAAGGCAGGGGACGCCGAGCAGTGCATCACCGCCGACTGCGACGAATCGGTATTGGACAACATCCGCTCCTCCATCAACGTATTCGCCGATCGGCGCGAGGAGCTGTACTGCGTCCGCACCTGAGCACTTTTCTTTCCGCATTCCATCCGACAACAAATCAACCTACAGATATAACAAAAAAGGAGAACCGAAATCATGACTTACAATTTTCCGGTAACCAGAACCACCCATCCGAAGGAGCGCCCCGCAGACGAGACAAAATTGGGCTTTGCCAGGTATTTCACCGATCACATGTTCGTGATGGACTACGACGAGGGTCAGGGCTGGCACGACGGCAGAGTGGTGCCCCATGAGCCGATCCTCATTGAGCCTGCCTCCTGCGTGCTCCACTACGCACAGATGATGTTCGAGGGCATGAAGGCTTACCGCACGCCGTCCGGCGACATCCAGCTCTTCCGCCCCGACATGAACGAAAAGAGAATGCTCCGCACCAACGAGCGTATGTGCATTCCCGAACTGCCCGAGGGACTTCTGGTCGCCGCAGTCCGCGCCGTCATCAAAGAGGACTTGGACTGGATCCCCTCCGCACCCGGCACGGCACTGTACATCCGTCCCTTCATTTTCGGCGATGAGGTCTCCTTCTCGGTGCTTCCCGCAAAGCACTACCGCTTCATGATCATCCTCAGCCCCACCGGCTCTTACTATGCCGCAAACGACGGCGGACTTCATACCACCCGCATCTACGTGCAGGATGAATACATCCGTGCGGCACGCGGCGGAACGGGCTACGCCAAGGTCGGCGGCAACTACGGCGGCGGCATGCGCGCCTCCAAGGACGCCATGAAGTACAACTGCAAGGACGTTTTGTGGCTGGATGCCGCAGAGCATAAATACGTGGAGGAGATCGGCACGTCCAACGCCTTCTTCCGCATCGCCGACGAGGTCATCACGGCACCCTTGGATTCGGGCACCATTCTTCCCGGCATCACGCGCGATTCCGTGATTCAGCTCCTGACCAAGTGGGGCATCCGCGTTTCGCAGAGAAAGCTCTCCATCGATGAGATCATCGAGGCAAGCAGGAACGGCACCCTGCAGGAGATCTTCGCCAGCGGTACTGCCGCCGTCATTTCCCCCATCGGCTGTCTGAACTACAAGGGAACCGATATTTCCGTGGCAAACGGAGAGGTGGGACCCGTGGCACAGAGACTGTACAACGATCTGTACGGCATGCAGACCGGCACGGTCGAGGATTACATGGGCTGGACTTATCCGCTCGGCTTGCACAAGGCATGAAGCGCATCACCTTATTCTGCGGGCATTTCGGGAGCGGAAAGACCAACGTCGCCGTAAACTACGCCCTGCATCTGCGGGAGGAAGGCAAGGATGTGACCATAGCCGACCTTGATATCGTCAATCCGTATTTCCGCACCAAGGACAGCGAGGACGAATTGAGAGCCGCCGGCGTGGAGGTCATTTCCCTGCCCTTCGCCAACACGAGCACCGATCTTCCTGCCATGCCGTCGCAGGCATATTCCTTAGTGCAGAACACGTCGCGTTATGCCGTGCTCGATATCGGCGGGGACGACCGCGGCGCCTATGCGCTGGGGCGGTTTGCGCCCGCAATTCTGAAAGAAAACAACTACGAAAATTGGTTTGTGGTCAATTTTCACCGTCCGCTGACCCAAAATACCGCAGACGCTCTCACGATCCTACGGGAGATCGAGGCGGCGGGCGGCGTCCCCGTAACGGGCATCGTCAACAATTCCAATCTCGGCGAGGAAACCACGGTCGGAGACATCGTATCCACCGAAGAGGCGGCGCAGGAGCTGAGCCGTCTTGCGGGGATACCGGTGGTGATGACCACGGTGCGCCACGATCTGACGGCACAGATGTCGGGCGAGGGACTGTTCGGCATGAAGCTACAGAAGAAATACTGGTAAAGGAGAACCGACATGGCAAAAGTAACCTTTAACAAGGACATTTGCAAGGGTTGCGGACTGTGCGTTTCCGCATGTCCGAAAAAGATTATCCAACTCGATCAATCAACCATCAACAAAAAGGGACATTACCCCGCAGGGATCACGGATCAATCCAAATGCATCGGATGCGCATTCTGTGCGACCATGTGTCCCGACTGTGTCATAACGGTGGAAAGGTAAGGAAAACACGACATGAGCGAAAAGGTATTGATGAAAGGAAACGAGGCAATTGCCGAAGCGGCGATCCGCGCAGGCTGTCTCCATTATTTCGGCTACCCGATCACGCCGCAGACCGAGCTTGCCGCATACATGGCAAAAAGAATGCCCAAGATCGGCGGCACGTTTTTGCAGGCGGAAAGCGAAATTGCCGCCATCAACATGGTGTACGGCGTATCCGCGACAGGCAAGCGGGTCATGACCTCCTCCTCCTCCCCCGGCGTTTCCTTAAAGCAGGAGGGCATCTCCTACATAGCAGGCGCAGATCTGCCCGCGCTGATCGTGAATGTACAGCGCGGCGGTCCGGGACTCGGCGGCATTCAGCCCTCCCAGTCCGACTATTTTCAGGCAACCAAGGGCGGCGGACACGGCGACTATCACCTCATTGTCCTCACGCCCGATTCCGTGCAGGAAATGGCTGACCTCACCGCACTTGCCTTTGACCTGTCCGATAAGTACCGCGTCCCCGCCATGCTCTTGGCGGACGGCACCATGGGACAGATGATGGAGCCTGTCACCCTGCCCGAGCCGCACCAAACCGACATCGAAAAGCCGTGGGCTGTGACGGGTACGCAGATGAAGCGGAAGCACAACATCGTAAATTCTCTGTACTTGGTGCCCGAGGAACTGGAAAAGACCAATTTCGAGCGGTTCGAGCGCTACCGTCAGATCGAGGAAAACGAAGCGCGGTACGAGAGCTTTCTCATGGAGGATGCCGACATCTGCGTAGTCGCATTCGGCATCGCCGCACGCGTTTCCAAAAATGCGGTAATCGCCGCACGCAAGCTGGGCATCAAGGCGGGCATGATCCGCCCCATCACCGTGTGGCCCTTCCCGCGCAAGCCCTTGGCAGAGGCGGCAGAACACGTGAAAGGCTTTGTCTCGGCGGAGCTTTCCATGGGGCAGATGATCGAGGATGTCCGTCTGTCGATCGACTGTAAAAAGCCCGTCACCCTGTGCAACCGTGCTGGAGGCATGATCCCTTCGCCGGAGCAGGTGCTGGACGAAATCAAAAACATGCAGGGAGGATTCTGAGCGATGACCGTATTTCAAAAACCGAAAAGCCTGACCGACGCCGAACTGCATTACTGCCCCGGCTGTACGCACGGCATCATTCACCGTCTGGTCGCCGAAGCCATTGACACGCTCGGCATTGAGGGCAGTACCGTCGGCGTTGCACCCGTGGGATGTGCCGTCATGGCATACAACTATTTCGCATGCGACATGGTAGAGGCGGCTCACGGACGCGCACCCGCCGTCGCTACAGGCATCAAGCGTTCCCTGCCACAGAACATCGTATTCACCTATCAGGGAGACGGCGACTTGGCATCCATCGGCATGGCAGAGACCGTGCATGCCGCCACCCGTAACGAGAACATCACCGTGATCTTCGTCAACAACGCCATTTACGGCATGACGGGCGGTCAGATGGCGCCCACCTCCCTACCCGGTCAGGTCACGCAGACCTCTCCCTACGGCAGAGACGTGACCACCGCAGGCTTCCCCATCCGCATATGCGAACTGCTCTCCACCTTGGACGGCCCCGAATATCTGGCGCGCGTCGCCGTGAACAATGTTAAGAACGTAAAAACGGCGAAGGCGGCAATCGAGAAGGCGTTCCGCAACCAGGTCGAGGGCAAGGGCTTCTCTTTGGTGGAGGTCGTTTCCTCTTGTCCCACAAACTGGGGTATGACACCCGATAACGCCCTGAAATGGGTGGAAGAAAAAATGATTCCTTATTACCCGCTCGGCGTATACAAGGACAGACACCCGAAGGAGGAAAACTGACATGACCACGAATTTACTCATTGCAGGCTTCGGCGGTCAGGGCATCCTGTTTGCCGGAAAGTTCCTTGCCTATAAGGCGCTATTGGAGGACCGTCAGCTGAGCTGGCTTCCCTCCTACGGACCGGAAATGCGCGGCGGCACCGCGAATTGCAGTGTGATACTGTCGGACGAGCCGATCGGGTCTCCCATCGTCTCCCGCCCCGACGTACTCATCGCCATGAACCTGCCCTCGCTCGATAAATATGAGGACGCCGTAGTTTCCGGCGGCACGATTCTGGTAGACTCCACCCTCATTGAACGCAAGGTAAAGCGGGACGATGTCCGCGTTTTCTACGTGCCGTCCACCGCCATGGCGCATGAGATCGGCGCGCCCACCCTTGCCAACATGATCATGGTGGGCAAGTTCATCCGCGAAACGGGCGCGGTCTCCGACGAACATCTGGAGGACGCCCTGCATAAGGTGGTTTCCGCACGGCATGCCGATCTTTTTGAGATCAACCTCAAGGCGATCCGTTGCGGCTATCAGCTCTAAGGTACACAACCGCTTCGACCTCGGCATAAACCGAAAAAGACCGACCCTCGGACAGATCATCCCGTCCGAGGGTCGGTCTTTGCTGCAGTTATATCATCGGAAAGCCGAACCCGTTACCATGCAACGGTTCCGGAAAGCTCCAATTGAGATGCGGGGATTACACAGTTGCCCGTGATGCTCTTGCTTTCGATCACATTCCGAAGCGCGGTCACCGCGTCGCGCATTGCGCGCTCTCCGTTGGCGCGGACATGAACGCCCAGATCATCCACCGTAATCTGATAGGTGTCCGCATCCAATTCGGTACTGCTTTCGATGACGATCGCCGGTTGGAATGCGTAGTAGCCGTCGGTGTAATACGTAATATTCGGGTACACGCCGTACTTTGCGAACGCGCTTTGCACAGTGTAAGCAAACAACTCCAAGCCCGGTTGCACTGCAATGGTAGTCTTGGGCTGATAGGTCCGCATCAGGGTCACGTTTGTTGCCCACGGATTGACGGGAGGGTACACACCGAGAAATCCGCGTCGAAGCAGAACGGCATCGTTGGAATCCGCCCTTTTGTTCCCGTTGAGATCGGCGGCGGCAAGCGCCGCACTGTCGGTGACGGCAAACGAACGCTTGAGTGCCGTACCGCGGATCAGAACGGAATCGTTGGAGTCGATGACCCCGTTGCCGTTGACATCTCCCATGAGCAGAACGGTTCGGCTGTCCGTGCCGTTTGACAGAATATTTCCCGTACCCGCATAGGGCCGGGGCGTTTGCTGGGTCAGCGTGACCTCACCCACAAAAGCGGAAAGCAGGATTCCGACCTCGGTTCTCTCTTTAACGTATATATAGGTATCGTCCATGCGGAACGTACTGCCCGGGCGAAGAGTGAGCGCCGTGCCGTTGTTTGCGGCAAAATAATTTAACTGACTGCGGATATAGGCTATGGCTTTGGAATTGGTCAGATAATTGTCGGTGAATACATAGTGCGGCTGTCCGCCGATGGATTCGTCGAAATACATGTCCGGCTCGGACGCAGGCGAAGCATAGTTGTCGTAGATATAGTTGTAGTCGCCCTTGTAGATATAGTTGCGATGTGCCGACACAATGACGTTATTGTGCACCGTGAAGCCCTGCGAGCCGTTATCAAGATAAATGGCGCCGTAGTCGTTTTGCACATCGGAAATGTAGTTGCCCGAGATGACCGAGTTATCGTTGCGACCCAACGTATAAATGCCGCCGCCGTCGAACAGAACGGTCATGATATTATTGATGTAATTCTGACAGATCCGGTTACCCGAGAACCAGAACACGCCGTTTTCGTCGGTGGAAAATGCGCCCGAAAGCTCATTTCCGTTAAAGCCCCATCCCCACCCGAAGCTGATCGCCGTGTACGGCAGATTCAGGAGGGTATTTTGGGTGACCTCGGTATTGCGGGCGTAGCCAACCTCGATGCCGGTACCCCCGTTGTACACACTGGCGACATTATCGATTCGGTTGCCGCTGATGCTGTTGTTTTCGGTGAGACGGTACGCATGTGCGGCAGGATTGTCGCCCGCGACCTGATTATGATAGGACACCGAAAAGGCGGACAGCATAATGCCTGTTCCCGCACAGTCGGTGAAGGAATTGCGGTCGATGTGACACTGCTTTGTGCCCTCGGACAGATGAATGCCCGCATTGCCGAGGTTGGCAAAGGTGTTATCCGTAAAGGAGACTGCCGTCACCAGCTCACCGTACACCGCCGCCGACGGCACAAGCCAGT
>CABUHM010000002.1:0-20613 GCA_902491355.1 uncultured Eubacteriales bacterium | reverse complement strand
AAGACAGCAGGCGCGTATCTGCAGAACCACGGCGCTGTCCGCATGCTCGGTCATGACCACCACGGGAGCAGGCTCCTGCAAAACGAGGGGATTCTGCATCACGGCTTCCAAAAGGACACTTCGGGTGAGCGCCACGTCCGTATCATAGGCAATGCTGATGTCGATGTCGGCTCTCCGATAACCGAGCGCCGTATAATTAATGATGGTATCTCCGGAAACGGTGCTGTTGGGCAGAAGCACCCGTTCGTTCTGCGGGGTGCGGATGGCGGTGTAGAACAGACCGATTTCGTCCACAAAGCCGACCTTCCCGCCGACTTCGATCAGATCGCCCACCCGAAACAGGTGCAGACTGATGATGACAAAGCTGCCCGCAATATTGGAAAGAGCACCCTGCATGGCAAGACCGACAGACAAGCCGACCGTACCCAAAAGGGCGACGACCGATGTCATGGGAATGCCCAAAATGCTTGCCGCCGTCAGAGACACCAACACCTTGAGAGAGACACCGATCCCGCCGCACAAAAAGCGCTTGACGGTGGTATCCAAATGGTGCAGTGCGTGCTCGCTCCGCAGGAATCGCTCAAAGCGACCCGCCAGACGCCAGCCAATCAGCAGAAGCGCCAGTGCGCCGACCAGGCGCAGTCCGTAATTGGTGCCGAACGACACCAGCTCGTTCCAGAGTTGTTCCATGATACATGTTCCTTTTTGCTGTTTGCTGTAAATTTGCGGGGTGAACCGCACTCATAGCATAGCAGAACGGAAGATGTTTGTCAAGGAACGTTTTGCACAGAACGGAGGCTGTTTTTTTGCTTATTTCGGACGGTCGCGGAAGATCAGCGCCGCAAGGAACGCGCACACCAATGCCGTGGTGATCCCCGCCGCCGTTGCGGTCAGACCGCCTGTCAGCGCGCCGATCAGTCCCTTTTCGCACACCGCCTTTTCCACGCCGCGCGCCAGAGAATAACCGAAGCCCGTCAGCGGTGTGGTGGCGCCGCATCCGGCAAAATCGACCAAGGGCGCATAGCATCCGACGGCGGTCAGCACCACGCCCGCGCAGACGTAGCTGACCAGAATGCGGGCGGGGGTCATGGGGGTCTTGTCGATCAGAATTTGCGCAATGACGCAGAGAATGCCGCCCACGGCAAATGCCGCAATATATTTTACCAGAAGCTCCATTACCGACCCTCCGTCCTTTCCGCATTTCCGCCGCACAGGCGGACAAGATGGGCAATGCCCGGGATGCTCTGCTTTTGCTGGACTGCCACCGTGCTCATGAGAGCGCCCGTTCCCAAAAACAGAATGTTCTTCATGCCGCCCCGCTTCAGCTCGTTGAGCAGATATGCCGAGAGCACCACCGCACTGCACCCGCACCCCGAGCCGCCGGCGTGCATGTCCTGTTGCTTGCGGGAGCAGACCAAAAGTCCGCAGTCGTTGTAGTTGGCGCTCAGGTCATAGCCGCGCTTCTTCATGAGATCAAGGACGATGCTGTGCCCCTCGTAGCCGAGGTCGCCCGTGATGATGCGGTCAAACGATGCGGGGTCGGTGTGGCTTTCCCGAAAGTAACGGGTCAGGGTATCGACCGCCGCCGGCGCCATCGCCGCGCCCATATTGTTGATGTCCGTGATCCCCAGATCCACCGAAATGCCGGGGAGCACCTCGGCAATGCGCGGACCGTCTCCGTCCCGATCTACAATGAAAGCGCCCGAGCCTGTCACCGTCCACTGTGCCGTGGGCGTGCGCTGTCCGCCGTATTCCAGGGGAAAGCGGAATTGCCGCTCCGCCGAGCAGTTATGCGACGAGGTGACTGCCGCACACCGTGAGTAAATGCCGCCCGCGATCAGCATGGATGAAAGGATCAGCCCCTCGGCGCAGGTGGAGCAGGCGCCGTACAATCCGAAAAACGGGATGGAAAAGGACAGAAGTCCGTAATTTGAGGAAATGCACTGATTCATCAGGTCGCCCGAGAAGAGCGCCTCCACCGTGTCGGGGTTCATGTTTCCTTTTTTGAGCGCTAAATTCAGGGCAAGGCGTTGCATTTCCGCTTCGCTTTGCTCCCAGGATTCCTTGCCGAAGGAATCGGTCTCATCATGCATGTCAAACAGATCGCCGAGCGGTCCGTCATGCTCCTTTTTCCCGACCACCGATGCGGATGCCGCGATGACGGGCGGGTGCGAAAAGCGCACAATACTCATGCCGCACCTCCGAAGCACCGCAAGCCGAAGAAGTACAGCACGCCGTAAATGACACTGGTCAGTGTACCGTAAAGGATCACGGGTCCCGCAATGACAAAGACCTTTGCGCCCACGCCCAGCACCAGACCCTCGTGCCGACTGTCGATGGCGGGCGATACCACGGCGTTTGCAAAGCCCGAAATGGGGACCAGCGTTCCCGCACCCGCCGTCTTTGCGATTTTATCGAATACGCCGATCCCCGTGAGGATGGCGGTGATGAGAATGATGGTGCAGGGAACCAGCATTTTCACGGTCTCCTCCTCAACGCCGATCATGCTGTACAGGCTGAAAAAGCCTTGCGCGATGGTGCAGATCAGCCCGCCTGTCCAGAATGCGTTCAGGCAGTCGCGCAGCAGACGGGACGGCGTGGCTCGCTTTTTGGCATAAGCCGCGTATGCCGTTTCTTTTTTCTTACTCATGGATATTTTCCCCCTTGCCGACATGTTGTTTCCTTTTTAGCATGAACACACCAAGGCTATTTTATGTTGGAAAATGTTTCCGCACTTGACAGAAACAGGACGTCGTGCTACCATAGAGGCAAATACTGAAAACGGAGAGGGAAGAGCATGAAGATCGGAATTGTAACAGGCGCGTCTTCGGGCATCGGACGCGAATTCGTACATGCGTTGGATACGTCGTATTCTTTGGAGGAAATTTGGGTGATCGCGCGCCGCGCGGATCGTTTGGAGGCACTGCGCACCGAGGTCAGAACGCCGCTCCGTGTCCTGCCTATGGATCTGACCGACCCCGCCGCGCCCGATGCGCTGGCTGACCTGTTGGCAGAGGAGAAGCCTGAGCTTTGCGTCCTTGTGAATGCGAGCGGCTTCGGGCGCTTCGGTCGGTTCGATACCCTGACCCTGGCGGATCAGACCGAAATGATCGCTCTGAATGTGCGCGCGCTGACCGCCGTCACCTATGTATGTCTGCCCCATATGAAGCGCGGCGGACAGATTTTCCAGATGGCATCTGCGTCCTCGTTTCAGCCCGTGCCGTACATCGGGGTATACTCTGCGACCAAGGCGTATGTGCTGTCCCTTTCGCGTTCTCTGAACCGTGAACTGCGGGGGCGCGGCATTCGTGTGCTTGCGGTCGCTCCCTTTTGGGTGAAAACCGAATTCTTCAACCGTGCCGCCACCGACGACACCGTGCGGACATACCGTCACTTTTCCACGCCGGAGCAGGTGGTCTCCCGTGCCGTGCGCGATATGCGGCGCGGTCGGGATGTGTCGGTCTGCCGCGAGGTTGTGCGCTGGCAGGTGCGTCTGGTCAAGCTACTGCCCCACCGCTTGGTCATGGCCATCTGGTGCCGTCAGCAAAAGCTGAAATAACGAAGGGGACGCGGGGATGCGCGGGGCGCTGCCCCAAACCCCGGTCAAGACCCTTTTGGGAAAGGGTCTTGACAATCCCCAAAACCTTTTGAGAGGGTCGAAGATAGGGTTTTTCTCTGCGAATGGACGGTTGCGGAAAAGAAAAAGTTTGTGCGGGGAAAGCGTTCTCGATTTTGTCTGTGTGATAGATAAAATCCGTGTGACATATTTTTTCAAATCGCCCGTCGGGGAGGACGGTTTCTCCCGCAAAACCAATACGCCGCTCCTCTTCGGAACGGCGTATATTTTTTCCTGCGATGCCAATACTGTTATAGCAGAGCCGCAACGCCGACAGCCTGTGTGCGAAGGTCGTAAACTGTGCGGATGCAGGGGGCAATGATGTTCTACAACAAAGTGGAGATATGCGGGGTCAACACCGCAAAGCTGAAGTCGCTGAGCGACGAGGAAAAGAAGGAATTACTGCAGAGGATCCGTTTGGGGGATCAGACTGCGAGAAAAGATATGATCGACGGAAATCTTCGGCTGGTGCTCAGCATCGTGCAGAGATTTTCCAACCGCGGGGAGAATCCCGACGACCTGTTTCAGGTCGGGTGCATCGGATTGATCAAGGCGATCGATCACTTCAACACCGAACTTGACGTCAAATTTTCCACCTACGCAGTGCCGACGATCGTTCCGAGGTGAAAAGGAATGGGGCGTATCGGTTTGCCAAGTCCCGTTTCAGAAATCCACCATACCGTACATATCGCCGCCGTATTTTTTTTGACACCAGCTCCCGAACAATGCGTTCCGCTTCCTCAACGGAAGCCCCGGGCAAAACGGAAAAACCGCTGTCCAAAATGTTTTCAAAGTACGAATGCAGATCGGCGACATCCGAATCGGCGTTCAGCACACGCTCGATCTTCGTATAATCGACTGCGGAATCCGAGATCGGGATGATCCCTTCCGAATAATAGCTGTTGTAAGCGATCCTTTTCCCGTTCACGTCGCGCACGACCTGCGTGAATTCGCGATCCCCGAAATACAGGAACAGCTCGTCCGGCTGGGTGTACAGAATGATCGATTCGCATTGCAGGATCGCCTGCGCCAACGCGTCTCCATCGATTTTACGGACGTTGCCGTTGTATTCAAATTCGGTCGGGAATGCGATGTAGAGGATCTCTCCTTCGCTCACATGCGCACAGTAATCGGTTTCCGCTTCGGCTTCGATCACCACACATTCCGATGTATCGCGATCGGAATGCGTTACGGTTGCGTAGTAAAGTGTTCCGTATTTTTGCAACGGCTTTATTTTCATAAGGGAGGTGCTGTCTTTATAATCGGAATATTTAACCAAAGGCGGCTGTTTTCTTGTTTCTGCGGTGGATTCGGTGGCAGGAGCGGAGGAATCGGTGCCGACGGAGGATGTACCGTCGCCTGCATCGGAATTTCCGCGATTTCGGCAGAGAATGCCGACAAGGATGCATGCGGCGATCAGGATCGCAGCGCATAGAACGGTCAACAGGATATTTCTTTTCTTCATGTAAATCAACTCCTTTTCAAATAATCTACAGGCTGTCTCGTTGGCGTTTTTGCCTCAAAATTGCTTGGGGTGATTTGAAAAAAGCAGAGGCTTGAGCCTTTTCGGGTCTTGCCTCTGCTTTTTTGCGGGAGTGTTATGCCGTGTTTGGGAATTCAGTCCGCATTCTGTGCGATGCGGCGCGCCTCCATGTAGTAGCGCTTGCTTTCCGCCTCGCCCATGGAGAAGGTCTTGCGCGGGAGCACGCCGTTCCGCGATACCACGGGGAACAGCTCGGATTTTTTCATGCCGTCGAACAGGAAGCCCACACAGCCGTCCCCGCATGCCAGACGGCGCAGAACGTCCTCGCCGTGAATGTAGTCTACCTCGGCTTCGGGGTGGGAAGCAAGGTAAGTGTCCAGAAAGCCCTGCACCTGCTCCACGGAGAAGCCGTCAAAGGAGAAGGACTCGGAGCCGTCGGCGCACACAAGCTCGGCGCGGCGGTTGCCGCCGTTGAAGTAGGTCCGTGCCGCGCGGCGCACATCGCTCGGATCGACGTGCTTGAGCAGACGGTAGATCGGCTCAAATTCCAGTGCGGGGTCGTGAACATTGACCACCTCGACCAAGGCATACCGTTTTGCTTCGGTGGGGTCGGCTTCGTAGCATGCTTTGGCGGTGGCAAGGGAATGGTTGCCGTCGCCCACGGCAAAAAGGAAGGGGTCGTCGCCGTCGCCCATGAGCTGACGCAGAGCGTCGAGCACCCGCTCCTGCACGTCGTCGGGGATCAGCGCGCCGCACAGATGACCGCCGCCCAGCATGAGGTCAAAATCGTATACGGTCTGTTTCGCCGCGTTCTCCAGAGGCTCGATGACCGTTTTCTGCGGGTCATCGATGAGGAGCATGACGTGCGGAAGCTCCAAGGGCGCGTCCCGACGGATGGCAACGCGCGGCGGGATGCGTTCAAGGACGGTTCCCTCGGTGGCGCGGATGAGCGCCTTTTTTTCGGGACGGAAATCGTATGCCTCGAGATCGACAGCGCCCACAATGCCGCGCCGCACGCCGCCGCGCGGCAGGGTGCGCTCCACATAGATCATGGCGTGCGGATAGCGCACGAAAAGGTCGCTTTGCAGATAGGACTGCATGTGGGCGTTGATCTGCGCGATGCGGGCGCTGTTGTCCGCGGTCAGGTAGACCTCGGGTAAGATCAGGCGCAACGCCGAGGGCGCGTCGCCCACGATGCGGTCAGCCTCCTCCCAGTATTCGGGCTGAGAGGTGAACTGATCACAGGCGACCACCGACCATTTTTCGTGACCGGCGCGGGGAAGGAGGATGTCGGCTGAGGAAAAGGGAAGGGCTTTCATCGGATACCGTCCTTTCTGTTCGGGTCGTTGGGAGGATTGGGCGCATCGGGATGATGCGGCGCATGTTCCCCCTGCGGGAAATCGGAGGGCATGCGGGGCGGCAGGGGGGACGGCGCTCCGTCGGGTGCGGTCTGTTTGCGGCGTGTCTCCATCACCATGGAGTTGATGTCGGCATCCTCGGAAAGATAGCGGCTTGCCTGGGTGGAGAAAAGGGTGTAATAGTGTCCGCGGTTGTGCATGAGCGTGGTATGATCGCCCATTTCGACGATTTTTCCGTTTTCCAGAACGATGATCTTGTTTGCCGTGGTGGCGCTGGACAGGCGGTGAGACACGAAAACCATGGTCTTGTCGCGGCGGAGCGCATCAAACTGGTTGTATATCTCCTGCTCGGCGATGGCGTCGAGCGAGGCGGTCGGCTCATCGAGGATAATGACATCGGAATCGCTGTAGAATGCGCGGGCGATGGCGAGTTTCTGCCACTGACCGACCGACAGCTCGGTGCCGTTTTCCTCAAAGTACCGCATCAGGGGCGTATTGTAATTGTCGGGCAGACGCTCGATGAAGGCATCGGCACTGCTCTGCCGCGCCGCCTCCTCCACGTCCTCCTGACGGTCGGGCTTGTCAAGCTGACCGAAGCGGATGTTCTCCTTGACCGAAAAGGCGTATTTGCCGAAATCCTGGAAGATGATGCCGAACATGGAATACAGGTCGTCCACGTCGTATTCGCGGATGTCGTAACCGTCCAGCAGAATGCGTCCCTCGGTGGGATCGTAAAGGCGGGTGAGCAATTTGATAAGGGTGGTCTTTCCCGCGCCGTTCAGACCCACCAGTACGCAGGTGTCCCCCTCCTCCAAGGTGAAGGAGATGTTGTCGAGTACCCGACGGGAGGAGCCGGGATAGGAGAACGATACGTTTTCAAAGCGGACGGTGTGACCGGTGTGATGCGCCACATGACGGGGCGATGCGGGGCACAGGGGGACGATCTGCTTTTTGTAATTCATGAAGGAGATCATATTGTCGATGAACAGCGTGCCCTCGTATACGGAGGAGGTGGTGGCGATGAGGGAGCTGACTGCACTGGAAATGGTGGTCAGCGCACCGGTGTACAGTGAGAACGAGCCGACCTGAAACTGCCCGTCGCACACCATTTTGGCGATGTAGAGGAAGAAGCCGCAGTTGACAGCCGCCTGAAAGATCAGAATGACGATCAGCCACAGGTTTTCGGACACGATCAGGCGCTTCATACCGCCGAAGTATTCCCGAAACACCTTGGTGTAGCGCGAGATGAAGAGATCGGACAGCTTGAAAATGCGCATTTCCTTCACGGTGTCCTTATCGGTCACCTGCTCGGAGTAATACTGCATCTGCCGACGCTCCTTGGAGTGCGACTTCATGAACTGCACGTTCTTGGCGCGATACATGAAATTGATCACGGCACTGGGGATCGAGATGGCAATGACGATCCACGGCGCAAACGGGCTGACGGCGGCAAGCACGGCAATGAAGCTGACCATGGAAATGATGGCGGTCATGATGTTCAGCGTAGAGAAAATGACCTGCATGGGACGGATGGACGCTTCGCGGTTTGCGTTTTCCAGCTTTTCGTAAAAATCGGGCAGATCGTAGCTGGAAAGATCCACTTCCTTGGATTTTTCCATGATCTTGACCTTGATATGGTTGGTCACAAGCTCACTGGAAACGCGGGTGACCACGTTATTGAGGTTGGAAATGAGCTGAGTTGCCAGCTGGATGCCGAACTGCGCCACGATCAGCCACAGAACGCGGGTGAACGCCACCTTGCCGTAAAAGGCGTCCGCCAAGGCGTTGAGCACGTCGGCTGACACATAAGCGGAAAAGATGGGCATGACGCCGTTGAAG
Source organism: uncultured Eubacteriales bacterium (assembly GCA_902491355.1). Classification (GTDB taxonomy): domain Bacteria; phylum Bacillota; class Clostridia; order Oscillospirales; family CAG-272; genus UMGS2055. The sequence continues at coordinate 12,317 of CABUHM010000002.1, read as the reverse complement.
AGCGCCACAAAGAGCATGGCTAACAGGATGAAGCGGTTTGTCTCCCACACGAGGCGGAATATGTAGAGAAGGCGGGAGCAGAATTTGGTCACGACCCGACGGAGATAATCGGGAACTTCCCGAATGCTTTGAGGCTTCGGTTCGCGCAGTTTATCGCGTTGCTTCTGACCGTGAAAGCCTATGGGAGGGGGTCCGTACATAATGCATGTTTCCTTTCCTTGGTTCGGGGTAGGCAGAAAAATCAGTTGCGGTGCAGTTTTGCGGCAAAGAATCCGTCGGTGCCGTCGGTGTCGGGGGAAAAGGTGCGCACGGCTTCGGAGGTGAAATCGGGATGGGCGGCGAGGAAGCGGTTCACGATGTCCCCGTTTTCCTCGGGAAAGACCGTGCATGTGGAGTAAACGAGTGTGCCGCCCGAACGCACATAACGGGAGACGGTGTCAAGGATCTGCGTTTGAACGGCGGGAAGCCCGTCGGTATCCGTAGGGCTCTTGTGCCGCAGATCGGGCTTTTTGGCAATGACGCCGTAGCCCGAGCAGGGCACGTCGCACAGAACGCGGTCAAACGCACCGAACCACGCGGGGTTCGGCTCCTTGCCGTCATGCACGTCGGCACGGATGATGTCGATGCCGAGCCGCCGCGCGCCGTTTTCGATTAAGGACAGCTTGGAGCGATGCAGATCGAGGGACAGGAGCGTGCCTCGGTTTTCCATATCCATGGCAAGGAAAAAGGACTTTCCGCCCGGGCATGCACAGGCATCCATGACCCGCTCGTCGGGGAGCGCGCCCAGAAGGTGCGCGCACCATTGGGATGCCTCGTCCTGCACAAAGCACAGCCCGTTTTGCAGAGCTGCAAGCTCGGCTACGGGCGCGCTGTCGGGCAGACGGATCGCAGTTTCGGTCAGCGCGGCGGGCTGTGCCTCCGTTCCCGCCGATGCAAGGTCGCGCAGTAACTCATCCCGACTTGTGCGCAGGGTATTCACCCGCAGGGTGATGGGGGCGGGACGGTTGAAGGCGGAAAACATGCGGTATGCGCGCTCGGTGCCGAAATGCTCGAAAAAGCGTTTCGCCAGAGGCGCGGGAAATCCGTATACCGCCTCCGCACAGCGGAGCGGCTCTGTATTCGGGTCGGGATAGGGGATGCTGTCCTTTTGACGGACGGTCTGCCGCAGAACGGCGTTCACAAAGGACGATGCGCTGGAAACGCCCGCCGAACGGGTCAGCTTTACGCTCTCGTCGCAGGCGGCGCTGTCCGGAACGCGGTCAAGATAGAGGATCTGGAGCACGCCCATGCGCAGGATCTGCAAAACGGGCGGGTCGAGCTTTTCGGGCGGGCGGCGGCTGAAAAGGGAAATGACGTAATCCAGCGCGGTTTTCCACTGAATGACGCCGTATACCAGCGCGGTGAAAAGCCCGCGCTCCCTGCCGTCCAGCTCCCAGCGGCGGACTGCGGCGTCAATTTCCAAATTGGCATATTTCCCGTCCCGCTCCCACGACAAAAGGGAGCGAAGCGCAGCAAGCCGTGCCGAAATCGGTGCGCTCACTGTGTGCTCTCCACGCGGTCGCCTGCCGCGATACCCCGTCCGCGGATGAAGTCCGCCGCCGACATTCTGCGTTTCCCTTCGGGCAGAACTCCCGTAACGGCAAGGATGCCGTCTCCGCAGGCAATGGCGATGCGGTCATGCTCGGTGGAAAGGACGGTGCCCGGCTCTCCCGTTCCCGCCTCCCACCGTGCGGAGGTGATCTTGAGGAGCTTGCCGTTCAGGCGGCAGAAGGCAAGGGGGAAGGGAGAGAGCGCGCGGATCTGGCGCTCCAGTGACTGTGCATCACGCGTGAAATCGAGCACGCAGTCGCTCTTTTCGATCTTTGCGGCATAGGTGGAGAGGGCGTCGTTCTGCTTCTGCGGGTGTGCACTGCCGGCTTCAAGTTCGGGAAGGACGGCAAGCAGTGCGTCCGCGCCCGCCCGTGCCAGCTTGTCGTGCAGTGTCTCGAAATTGTCCTCTTCGGTGATGGGGACCGTGACCTTTTTGTACATGTCTCCGGTGTCCAGCCCTTCCGCCATCTGCATAATGGTGACGCCCGTGACCGCTTCTCCGTCCAGCATGGCGCGCTGAATGGGGGCGGCGCCCCGATAGCGGGGCAGAAGAGAGCCGTGGATGTTGATGCAGCCGTATTTCGGGTAGTGCAGGACGTAGGACGGCAGGATCTTTCCGTATGCGGCGACCACGATCACGTCGGGCGAAAGCTGTTCCAACGCGGGCGCAAACGCGCCGTCCCGCAGGGTCTGCGGCTGATACACGGGAATGCCGCAGGACAGGGCGCATTCTTTCACTGCGGACGCTTTTGTAGCGTATCCCCGTCCGCTCGGCTTATCGGGCTGTGTGACGACGCCGCACACCTCGTAGTCCCCGTGCGCGATCAGGGCGCGCAGTGCCACCACCGCAAAATCCGGTGTTCCCATAAATAATACTCGCATGTTGTTACCTCACTGTCCTGTATCGGAATTAAAAAAACGTTCGGCGCGGGGATCTCGACGCCGTTGCCGAACGTATGGGTGAAAGACGGCTGACGGCGGTGGAAACCGCCGAATAAACGGATGTGATCAGGACTTTCTTTCCAGCTCGCGCATTTCCTCGTCGCTGAGCATGCGCGCGTGATCCGTGAAAAGGATGCCGTCGAGATGATCGATCTCGTGGCAGAAGCAACGCGCCGTCAGTCCCGAGCCGGTGTAGGTGACCTCTTTGCCCGTGCGATCCTGTGCCGTGACGGTCACGGACATGGGACGGTCGGTGATGCCCCAACGGTCGGGCACCGAGAGACAGCCCTCCAATTCATGCTGGCGCTCCTTGGAGCACACCGTGATGCGGGGGTTGATCAGCTCCAAGATCTCGCCCTCGGCGTTTTCCACCAGGACGACGCGGCGCAAAACGCCCACCTGCGGTGCCGCCAGACCCACGCCGCCGGCATCCGCCAAGGTCTCCTTCATGTCGTCGATCAGACGCAGGATGCGGGGCGTGATCTCCTCCACGGGGCGGCTCGTTTTGTGCAGAATGGGATCGCCCGTTTTTACAATGTTCAGAATTGCCATAATCGTTCTCCGTTTCTTTGAATTCTGCCGTGTGTGTGCCGACGTATCGGTGCTTACAGACGGCTCGGGTTGATGTCGATGCTCACGGTCAGCTTGCGGATGAGATCCTGCGCGAATTCCCGCAGGATGGCGCGGAAGAGGGCGCGGGTCCGCTTGTTGTTTTTGCATTTGATGACCATGCGCATGCGGTACTTGTTGTTCATGCGGTACACGGGCGCTTCAAACGGACCGAAGCATTGCAGGACGACATCGGAATAGTCCTTTGCCTGCCGTTCGCCGATGAAAGAATCCAGTGCCGCCGCCGCGGTGACCGCCACCTGCTCGTCGTCCGACACCAGTGTGATGAGCGCGATGTCGCAGAACGGCGGGAAGAGCAGGGTGCGGCGCAGACGGATCTCGTTTTCGTAAAACGCGGGGTAGTCCTGTGCCGCTGCCTGTCGAATCACGGGATGATCGGGGTTGTAGGTCTGGATCACGGCGCGCCCGGGCTTGTCCGCCCTGCCCGCGCGTCCCAGAACCTGTGCGATGAGGGAAAAGGTGTGCTCGTTGGAGCGGTAGTCATCCAAAAACAGGGACGCGTCCGCGTTGGTCACGCCAGACAGGGTCACGTCGGGGAAATCGTGTCCCTTTGTGACCATCTGTGTGCCGATGAGAATGTCGAATTCGTGGCGGCGGAAGCGGTTCAGAATGTCGAAGTACGACCATTTTGAGGTGGTGGTATCGGCGTCCATCCGCTCGATCCGCGCCGTGGGAAAGAGATGCGCCAATTCATCCTCGGCGCGCTGTGTGCCGTAGCCCATGAAGTGAATGTGGGTGGAACGGCAGGACGGGCATTCGGTGGGCACGGGCTGACGCATGCCGCAGTAATGGCAGATGAGATATCCCGCCTGTGCTCCGGAAAAGGCGGCGGATGCGGTGTGATAGGTCATGGAGACACTGCAATGGGGACACAGGATCGCTGTGCCGCACTGCGGGCAGGACATGAAATTGTGATATCCCCGACGGTTCACGAAAAGAATGCTCTGCTCCCCGTTTTCCAAGTTGCATCGGATCTCCTTTTGCAGGGACTGTCCGAAGGGGGAGAGATTCGCCTGTTGCTCCTCCTCGCGCAGATCGACCACGTCGGGCACGGGCAGGGCGGCGCCGCCGTACCGTTCGGTCAGCGTGACCAGGGTGTAAATGCCCTGCACCGCCTTATAGTAGCTTTCCACGGACGGCGTGGCGGAGGCGAGAAGCATCATGGCACCCTGATGCGCACAGCGGAAGCGTGCGACGTCGCGGGCATGATAGCGGGGGGCGGTGTCGGATTTGTAGGTGTGCTCCTGTTCCTCGTCCAGTACGATCAGCCCGAGACGGGTGAAGGGCGCGAAAACCGCACTGCGCGTGCCGATGCACAGATCCACCATACCCCGTCGGATGCGGGTGTAGGTGTCCAGACGTTCTCCTGCCGAAAGGGAGGAATGGATCACGGCGACGCGGACGCCGTAGCATGCGCGGAAATAGGAGACTGTTTGCGGGGTCAGGGAAATTTCGGGCACCATGAGTATGACCTGCCTGCCCGAGCGGAACACCTCGTCGATGAGCGCCTTCATCACGCGGGTCTTTCCGCTCCCCGTGACGCCGTGCAGAAGCGCCGCCTTTGCTTCACCCGCACGGCTCAGTTCGACTAGGGTATCCAGCGCCGCCTGCTGATGCGGCGTCAGACGGTTTTCGTCGGGCGCACCCTGCGGCAGATCGGCATAGGGGTCGCGGAACAGCTCCTCCTCGCGCACCGCAAGGTAGCCCCGTTCGGTCAGGGCGCGGATGGGCGCGGTACTGCTGATGTCCGCCGCCTTTTGCAGCTCGTCCGCATGCAGTCCCGGCGTTTGCAGTGCGGCGCGCAGGACGGCGCGCTGTTTTTCGGTGATACTGCCCTTTCCCTTGGCGGGGAGCGCCTCTAATTCCTGCACGGTGATGTCCCGTGCAATCAGTTCCGCATTTTCCAGCTCCCGCAGGAGACTGCCCGTTCGGTCGCCGAATTCACCCTCGATGGCGGTTCGGTTCATGCTCTCGGCGGCTTCCAGACGGTTCCAGAGCTGCAGAGCGCCTTCGCTGACCGTGTCGGGCGGGGTCGTGCTCGTCAGGGTCACGCTTTCCCGCAGGGGACCGAATGCCGCAGGCGGCAGAACGCACCGCACCGCCTCGCCCATGGTGCACAGAGTGTATTCCCGCAGGAACTCACACAACTGCAAAAACTCGCTGTTCAGGGCGAAGCCCTCAAAAAGCAGCGAGTCGATGGGTTTTGTACGGTTCTCAAGCTCGGGAGAAACGGTTTCCTGCAGAGAAACGATCAGGGCATACTGCCGTCGGTTGCCGCCTCCGAACGGAACCAACGCGAGCATGCCCTCCCGACACTGACCGCGCAGATGCTGGGGGATATAATAGTCGAACGGACGGTCAATGGCGTGCGGGGCATCCAAAAGATAAACGCGGGCATACCGATACGTAACGCAAATGTCCTCGCTCATATTTTCTTTGTGGGATCCAGCGATTCGTCAACGATGCGGTAGTAGCCGTTGTGGAGCAGCTTGATGGCGGTCATGACTGCTTTGTCGTCGCGGTATTCGCGGCGGATCATGGAAGCCAAGGACTTGTCGGTCTCCTTGTTTGCCAGCATCTGCTCTGCCTTTTCTCTCTGATGAACGTATTCGTCGGTTACGGCGCGCGCGCACTTTGCAGTAGCGATCACCAGGGTGTAACGGTTGTATTTGTTGTTCTCGGTTAATTCCTCAATGGTGGGATTGAACATAATCTATGCACTCCTTTTGTGAATTTACGAAATCATGTATCGGACGGATTCGGGTCAGTCGAAGTAATGGGCAAGCACTTCTTTTGTGCATGCCGGATCGGGATAAACGCCGCCCACGGCATCGAGAATGGCGCGGACTGTATGCTCTGCCGAGCCTTCCTCGTTGACGATCACACAGTCGAATCGGTTTGCATACGACAGCTCGACCTGGGTCTGACGGATGCGGGAGCGGATGGACTCCTCACTGTTGGTTCCTCTGCCGCGGATGCGCGCCTCCTGCACGTGAACGTCGGGCGCCATGAGAAAGATCATCAGCGCCTCGGGATACTGCTCCTTGATGTTGACAGCGCCGTTTACATCCACATCGAGCACCACATGGTTGCCCGATGCAAGGATGTCCGTGATCTGAAAGCGCGGGGTGCCGTAAAAGTTGCCGTCGTAATAATTATACTCCAAAATGGCGTTTTGTACCATCATGCGGTCGAACATTTCGTGGGTGATGAAGAAATAATCCACGCCCTCCCGTTCGCCGGGACGGATGGAGCGGGTGGTCACCGAGACCGCCTTTTTGAAATTCCCGGGCAGACTGCCGATGACGGTGCCCTTGCCGCTTCCGGACGGACCGGAAATAATGACGATGCGGGGCGTCTCGGACGAAGCCTCGCGCCTGATGTCGGATGCTGTGCTCATATGGTGCCCTCCGGTTCCGGATCGTGCCCTTCGGTGGTGTCGTTGTTGTTGAGGCGGTTTGCCAAGGTTTCGGTCTGAATGGCGGAAAGGATCACATGCTCGCTGTCGGTCACGATGACGGCGCGCGTCCGTCTGCCGCAGGAGACATCGATCACTCTGCCACCGTCCCGCGCGTCCTGAACCAGACGCTTGATGGGCGCGGAATCGGGAGAGGCAATTGCCACCACGCGCTCGGCGGCGATCAGATTTCCGAAGCCTACATGGATAAAGTGCATGGCGTGTTCTCCTTATTCGATGTTCTGGATCTGCTCGCGGATCTTCTCCAGCTCGCTCTTCATGTCCACCACCAGACCGGTGAGGGACACGTCGGAAACCTTGGAGCCGATGGTGTTGACCTCGCGGTTCATCTCCTGTAGCAGGAAATCCAGCTTGCGGCCCACAGGCTCCGTTGCACCGAACGCCGCTTCCAGTGCGTCGCAATGGATGTTGAGGCGAACCAGCTCTTCATCCACGGCGGTCTTGTCTGCAAACAGGGCGCATTCGGTCACGATCCGTGCTTCGTCGGGCTTGCCCTGTACGCCGTGCTCCTCCAGTGCCTGCCGCAGTTTCGTTTCCAGACGCTGACGGTATGCCCGCGTGGCGTCCCCGGCATGCTCCTCCACGGTCTTTGCCATGGTGCGGAGCCGCTCCAGCTTTCCGCGCAGGTCGGCTTCAATGCGTCCGCCCTCCACCTCACGTGCGGCGCAGAATGCGTCGGCGGCGTGCTCCAAGGGGAGCAGAACGTCGCGCCAGTCCTCATCGGCGTCACTCTCGGGCTTTTTCGCCACGAACAGGTCGCGGTTGGCGGCAACCGACATGACGCTGATATCATCGGTGAGGCAGAAGCGGTCGCGCAGTTCACGCAGGGCGCGGAGGTAGCTTTCGGCATAGGCGGCGTCCAGGTGAATGTCGGTGCCCGCACTTTCCAGTACGTTGACGGTGCAGTTCACCTCGATCTTGCCGCGCGATATGCCGCGCATTTGCAGATATGCCTTGATCTTTTCCTCCAGGAAGGCGTGGGTTCTGGGAACGCGCACGGTATAATCGGCGAAGCGGTTGTTCACCGACTTGATCTCCAGTGTGATTTCCTTTCCGTTGATGCATTCGGACGCCCGTCCGAACGCGGTCATGCTTTTTAACACGGCTGAAAGTGACTCCCTTCCTGTTTTGCGGTCTTTACGGTCTTTGCGGTCGTAATATTATGTATTATTGTAATATTTTAACACGTTCAAGCGGCGTTGTCAATCGTTTTGCCGAAATCCGAACCGCTTTTTCGCGTCTCTCAGATCATGAAATCGTTTGCGGGGAACGCGGGGTCGGTGGTCACCGTGATGCCCAGCTTGCGCAGGGTGCCGTCGTCTCCGCTCCGAAGCATCTGGGTGGAGTGCATGTCGCAGGAGCGAAGCTCGGTGAGCTGATTCACGGCAAGCGCCGCCGTGGGGTTGGTCGCGGCGCAGATGCTCAGTGCGGTGAGCACGTCGTCGAGCTTGAGCACCGAGCTGGAGCTGCCTAAAATGTCCTCCTTGAGGTGGAGGATCGGCTCCAAGATAATGGGGGAAATCAGCATGATCTTATCGTCCAGTCCCGCCAGAGCCTTCACCGAGTTGAGTACACAGCTTGCGGCGGCGCTCATGAGATGGGTCTTGCGTCCCGTCACGATCCTGCCGTCCTTTAACTCTATGGCGACCGACGGACTGCCCGAGCTTTCCTTCTTCTGCCGTGCCGCGACCACCACGGGTCTGTCCTCGGGCTTGAGGTCGAGCTGTTGCATGATCATTTTGATCTTTTCGAGCGTGCTCTCCTTTTCCTTGCCCAATTTGACGTCGCTTGCCGCCTTGAAATATCTGCGGTTGATCTCGTTGCACGCCGCAAGACAGCATGCGTCGTTATCGGTGATGCAGTAGCCCGCCATGTTCACGCCCATGTCGGTGGGGGAACGGTAAAAATCGGGATTTCCGGTCACGCGGGTCAGGATGGCGCGCAGGACGGGAAACGCCTCGATGTCGCGGTTATAGTTGACGGTGGAAATGCCGTATGCCTCCAAGTGGAAGGGGTCGATCATGTTGATGTCCTGCAGGTCGGCTGTCGCCGCCTCGTAGGCAAGGTTGACCGGATGCTTGAGGGGCAGATTCCAGATGGGGAAGGTCTCGAATTTGGCGTAGCCCGCCGCGCGTCCGCGCTTATGCTCATGATAGAGCTGAGACAGACAGGTCGCCAGCTTGCCGCTTCCGGGACCGGGCGCGGTGACCACCACCAGAGGACGCGTGGTCTCCACGTAATCGTTTTTGCCGTAGCCCTCGTCGCTCACGATGAGGTTCACGTTTGCGGGGTATTCGGGGATCGGGTAGTGAGTGTAATGACGGACGCCCATCATTTCCAGACGGCGGCGGAACGGCTCGACCGCAGGCTGACCGGTATACTGGGTGATGACCACCGAGCTGACCAGAATGCCCATGTTGGAGATCAGCTCGATCAGACGGATGACCTCCATGTTATAGGTGATGCCGATGTCGGCGCGGATCTTGGTTTTCTCGATATCTGCGGCGTTGACGCAGAACACCACCTCGACCTTGTCCCGCAATTTGTGCAGAAGCTTAATCTTGCCGTTCGGGTCGAAGCCCGGGAGCACACGGGAGGCATGAAAATCATCGAAGATCTTGCCGCCGAATTCCAGATAGAGCTTGTTGTCGAAGTGCGAGATCCGCTCTATGATCTGCTCGGTCTGCTTTTGCATGTACAGTTCGCTGTCGAAACCAATTTTCATGGAAGTTACCCATCCTCTCAACGCGCCGTATGTGTCTCGGCTCATATATTCACAGATACCTGTATTATAGCACGGACCGCTCCGCATTTCAACAGAAAACGATCAATTTTGACGATTTTTCCCAAGAATGCGAAATTGCGCCGCAAAATGCGACGCAATTTCCGAAAAGTATTCGATCGGACGGAACCGAAAAATCAGAATCCGAATTCCTTGTCCACATCGCCCGTGCAGGGGCAGTTGGTGGGCAGGGTGACGCCGATGTTATCCACGGGAGCCGCCCAGTGAATGGCGTTGTCGATGATCTTGATAATGGTCTCGTTGTGGTATGTGGGAACGCTCTCGTGACCGGGCTGGAAGTAGAAGATTCTGCCCACGCCGCGGTAGAAGCACATACCGGAGCGGAAGATGTTACCGTGCTGGAACCAGCTTCCGAAGACCAGCTCATCGGGCTGTGCCACGAGGAAAGGCTCGCCGTACATCTCTTCCTGCTCCAATGCAAAGTGAGAGGGAATGCCGCTTGCAATGGGATGGTTGGGGAAGAGATTCCAGATGATCTCGTGCTGTTCGGAGCCCCAGGACAGGTTGCCTGCCGTGCCGATGATGCGGCGGAAGGGCTTGGATTCGTGTGCGGAGTGCAGAGCAATGAAGCCCATTGCACCGTTGATCACGCGGTATGCAATGCGGTCGACCAAAGCATCGTCCACATCGCCGTGGCTCATATGACCCCACCAGATGAGAACATCGGTGTTGTCGAGGCGCTCCTGCGGCAGACCTTGATCCGGATCGTCCAGTGCGGCGAGGGTGATGTCGAGGTCGCCGTCAAAGCTGAGCATTTCCTTGATCTTGGCGTGCAGACCGTTGGGGTAAATGGCTTTCACGTTCTCGTCGGTCTTTTCGTGACGATACTCGTTCCAAATGGTTACGCGGATTTTTTTCATAACGGTATGTACCTTTCTGAAATGTCTATATTCGGTAATTCTTTTTTACCATGTCGGAGAGAAAAAGTCAAGAGAAAATGCAAAATTTATAAAATTTCTCCTTGCGGCGGAGACAGATCCGTGCTACAATAAAGATGAAAATAACGACGCAGACAGGCTCTGCGCGTGTTCTGCGGTGAATAAACCCGCCGCGCCGTCCCATAATGGATACGGGGGTGACGGTATGAAGCCGAGAACACGCAGGGGAGAATTCTGCATCGGTCTTGTGATCGGTGCGGCGACGGCAATTCTGGTCACGGCGGGGCTGTACGTGTTTTGCCGCCTGTACTACTGAGAGAGGAACAGAAAATAGAATATGAGACTGGATAAATTATTGACCGAATGCGGGCTTGCTTCGCGCAGTGAAAGCTCCCGCGCGGCACGTGCAGGAAGGATCACGGTCAACGGGACGCCCGTCCGCGATCCCTCGGTACATATCGATCCCGAAAACGACGCGGTGGTATTCTGCGGACAGCGTGCGGAATATCGGCGCTATACCTATGTCATGCTCAATAAGCCGCAGGGCTATGTGTCTGCTACCGAGGACCCGCGCGACCGTGCTCGAATTGCTCGACCCGCGTCTGCAACGGCTCGGTCTGTTTCCGTGCGGACGACTGGATCGGGATACCACGGGGCTGATGATCCTCACCGACAACGGTGCCGCCGCGCACCGACGGCTGTCCCCGCGCCGCCATGCGGAAAAGGTGTATTTCTTCCGGACGGAGCGTCCGGTCGATGATCCCGTGTCTCTGGAAAAGGGCATACGTCTGGACGGGGGATATGTCACTCTCCCGTGCAGGATCCGCATGACCGGACCGTGCGAGGGGGAGATCACGCTGGTCGAGGGGAAGTATCATCAGATCAAGCGCATGTTTGCGGCTGTCGGAAACCGCATTGTTGAATTGCGGCGTATTTCCTTTGCGGGGATCGCGCTCGACCCCGCGTTGCCCGAGGGCGCGTGGCGCTATCTCACGCCCGAGGAGCAGGCGCTGATGGAGAAGGAATAGTGCGTGTTGCGGAATTCTTCGCAATACGTTCAAATTAGTAAATTCTATTTAACATCCGCGACCGCTCCGACCTCTCCGCCGCAGGGGCGTCGACTGTCCGACGGGACGGCTGACGGCGCGGCATCGGACGCGGCACGGCGGAAAAGACGGAAAAATCACGTGAGAACGGGCGCTTTTTCTCGGCTTTTGTCCGCATTTTGCCGAGGGAGCATGCCGATGCGGGACGGGGACGGCATTGCCGTCCGTGCGCGCAGGGCGGGCATTTCCTGAGATTTGTGCAGGATGCATAAAAGAAAAAAGTAAAGTTTGGAAAATAAGCCTATTCCAATTCGGAGCGGAATTTGCTATAATGAACGAAGCGATGTAGGACAGTAATGTTCAGTCAAACACGGCGGCAACCGAACATACGCGTTGGCCGCATTCAATACAGGAGGATCATTCCGTTATGTCTAGCTTGTCCCTGAAGCATATTTACAAAAAGTATCCCGGCGGCGTTACCGCCGTATCCGATTTCTGTCTGGAAGTCAAGGATAAGGAATTTCTGATTCTGGTCGGTCCCTCCGGTTGCGGTAAGACTACCACCCTGCGTATGATCGCAGGTCTGGAGGAGATCACCGAGGGCGAGTTGTTCATCGGCGACCGTCTGGTGAACGATATCGCACCGAAGGATCGCGATATCGCCATGGTGTTCCAGAACTACGCTCTGTATCCCCACATGTCCGTGTTTGATAACATGGCGTTCGGTCTCAAACTCCGCAAGACGCCGAAGGAGGAGATCAAGCGCCGCGTGGAGGAGGCCGCCCGTATTTTGGATATCACCCACCTGCTCGACCGTAAGCCGAAGGCTCTGTCCGGCGGTCAGAAACAGCGTGTTGCACTGGGTCGCGCCATCGTGCGTGAGCCGAAGGTATTCCTTTTGGACGAGCCGCTCTCCAATCTGGACGCAAAGCTCCGTGCTTCCATGAGAA
>CABUHM010000001.1:0-30584 GCA_902491355.1 uncultured Eubacteriales bacterium | reverse complement strand
TTTTGCAACCACCACCCCCGTGAATCCCGCAAATCCCGAGCAATCCAATCAAACCATCGACCATTTCAATGCTCTGGCGGTTCCCGCCATGCGCGACTGCGGACTGGCGATCAACGATCTGCATGCACTGGTCGCACAGGACGTTCCGCGCTACATCTGCGACGATCTCACCCATCTCAGCGAGGCGGGCAAGGAAGCGTGCGCGCGTCAGGTCACGACATCCATTCTGAGCATGCTGGGATAACGGCATCGGCGAAAAGTAAGAAGCATTGCACAGAAAGAAACATATAGAAATCAAAGGAGAACGAAACATGGAATTCTTTCCCGAAATTCAGAAAATCAAATATGAAGGTCCGGACACCGCCAACGATCTGGCGTTCCGCTACTACAACCCCGATGAGGTCGTCGCAGGACGTCCCATGAAGGATCACCTGAAATTTGCCATGTCCTACTGGCACACCCTGTGCGCCGAGGGCACCGACATGTTCGGCGCAGGCACCGAGGACAAGGCCTTCGGCGGCAGTGATCCCATGGAGATCGCGCGCAACCGCGTTCTGGCAGGCTTTGAGTTCATGCACAAGCTGGGCATCGAATACTTCTGCTTCCACGACAAGGACATTGCGCCCGAGGGTGCCAGCCTGCGCGAATTCCAAGCCAACCTGGACGCCATCGTGCCGCTCATCAAGGAGCAGATGCAGAAATACGGCATCAAGCTCCTGTGGGGTACGGCAAACCTGTTCAACCATCCCCGCTATGTCCACGGCGCAGGCACGACCTGCAACGCAGACGTGTACGCCTTTGCCGCCGCACAGCTTCGCAAGGCACTGGACATCACCATCGAGCTGGGCGGTACCGGTTACGTGTTCTGGGGCGGACGGGAAGGCTATGAGACCCTCCTGAACACCGACATGGGTCTGGAGCAGGACAACATGGCGCGTCTGATGCACATGGCTGTGGACTATGCACGTGCCAAGGGCTTCACCGGTGATTTCTACATCGAGCCGAAGCCCAAAGAGCCGACCAAGCACCAGTACGATTTCGACGTATCCACCGTGCTTGCCTTCCTGCGCAAATACGGTCTGGATAAAGATTTCAAGATGAACATTGAAGCCAACCATGCGACCCTCGCCATGCACACCTTCCAGCATGAGCTGTGCGTTGCCCGTGTCAACGGCGCATTCGGCTCCATTGATGCAAACCAGGGCGACCTTCTGCTTGGCTGGGACACCGACCAGTTCCCCACCAACATCTACGACAGCACCATGTGCATGCTCGAGGTTCTGCGCGCCGGCGGCTTTACCAACGGCGGTCTGAATTTTGATGCCAAGACGCGCCGTGCGTCCATGAACCATGACGATCTGTTCTATGCCTACATTGCGGGCATGGATGCCTTTGCTCTGGGTCTGCGCAAGGCAGATGCCATCATCCGCGACGGCAGAATCGACCGTTTCGTAAGCGACAGATACGCTTCCTTCCGCACGGGCATCGGTGCAGACGTGGTGGCAGGCCGCGCCGACCTGAACAGTCTGGCAGACTATGCGCTTTCCCTGAACACCGTGGAGGATCACAACAGCGGCAGACAGGAATATTTGGAAAATATCGTCAACTCCATCCTGTTCCGCAACTGAGCCGAAATAGAAGCGGGAGGAAACCGACATGCAGTATTTGATCGGAATTGACATCGGTACCTCGGGTACCAAGACCGTTTTGTTCGACACGGAGGGCAACGTCATTGCCTCCGCAACCATAGAATATCCGCTCTCCCAGCCGCAAAACGGCTGGGCAGAGCAGGATCCCGCCGACTGGTGGAACGCCGCCGCCGGCACTTTGCGCACCGTGACCGAGGGCATCGACCCTGCCGACGTGTGCGGCATCGGACTGTCGGGACAGATGCACGGTCTGGTCATGCTCGACGAGAAGAACGACGTTATCCGCCCGTCCATCATCTGGTGCGACGGCAGAACCGCAAAGGAGTGCGAGGAGATCACGGCGCGCGTGGGCGAAAAGCGCCTCATCGAGATCACCGCAAATCCCGCCCTCACGGGCTTCACTGCATCCAAGATCCTTTGGGTGCGCAACCATGAGCCGGAAAACTATGCGCGTTGCCGCCGCATTCTGCTGCCCAAGGATTATATCCGCTTCTGTCTGACCGGCGAATACGCCACCGAGGTCTCGGACGCAAGCGGCATGCAGCTTCTGGACATCGGACAGCGCAAATGGAGCGCCGAGGTGCTCGAAAAGCTGGAGATCGACCCTGCACTTTTGGCGCGGGTCTATGAAAGCCCCGAGGTCACGGGTTACGTTACCGAGGAGGCGGCGCGCCTCACCGGTCTGCGCGCGGGTATTCCCGTGGTGGGCGGTGCCGGAGACAATGCGGCGGCTGCCGTGGGCACGGGCGTTGTGTGCGAGGGCAAGGCATTCACCACCATCGGCACCAGCGGCGTGGTCTTTGCGCATACCGATCACATGGTGATTGACATGGGCGGACGGGTGCACACCTTCTGCTGTGCCGTTCCCGGCAAGTGGCACGTTATGGGTGTGACGCAGGGTGCGGGACTTTCCCTCAAATGGTTCCGCGATCAATTCTGCCGTGCGGAGATCGAGACTGCCCGTCAGATGAACTGCGATCCGTACTATCTCATGGATCAGGAGGCGGCAAAGGTGCCCGTGGGGTGCCGGAAGCTCCTGTTCCTGCCGTACCTGATGGGCGAGCGCACGCCCCATCTCGATCCCAACGCACGCGGAATGTTCTTCGGCTTGTCCGCCGTGCACACCCGTCGTGACATGCTCCGCGCCGTGATGGAGGGCGTTACCTATTCTCTGCGCGACTGCCTTGAGGTGTTGCGCGAAATGGGCGTATCGGTGTCCGATATGACCGCCTGCGGCGGTGGCGGCTCCAGTCCCCTTTGGAGGCAGATGCTTGCCGACGTATTCGAGTGCCCCATTCAGACCGTTGCCTCCAAGGAGGGTCCCGCACTGGGCGTCGCCATCCTCGCGGGCGTGGGCGTGGGCATCTATCCGTCGGTGGAGGAGGGTTGCCGCCGCGTCATCCGCTCCGGTTCTCTCCAGAATCCGAATGCGGACAATATCCCCGCTTACCGTGCCGCATATCAGGTCTACCGTTCGGTATATCCTGCCGTCCGCGATGTCTGCCGCGCGCTTGCGCAGTCCGACATGTAAGCACGGAACGCACATTCCCGGTTTTATATTCCCGAATTTCAGACATGCCGTGCCACGGTCGTATGCATTTACGGCGTGTGGCACGGCATTTTACGAGGTATCGAATGAGAAAATACGAAAACCCGCAGATCACAAGCGAAAACCGCATGCCCGCAAGGAGCTGGTACATTCCCGCCGAGGGGTGTGTCAAAACGCCGCTTGACGGCACATGGCGCTTCCGTTTTTACGAAAACGGCGACCGCGCGCCCGAGCCGGACGCATGGGACAGCATTTCGGTGCCGTCCTGCTGGCAGCTCTGCGGTTATGAGCATCCCAACTATACCAACATCAACTATCCCTTTCCCTGCGATCCGCCGTATGTGCCCGATATCGATCCCGTGGGCATCTACGAGCGAACCTTTTCTCTGGAGCGCACGGACTGCGACACTTATCTTGTTTTCGAGGGGGTCTCGTCCCACGCGGAGCTGTACGTAAACGGCGCATACGTGGGCTTTACCCAGGGAAGCCGTTTAATGTCCGAATTCGATATCAGCCGCTGTGTGCGTTCGGGCACAAACACGGTGCGGGTCTATGTGCGCAAATGGTGCTGCGGGAGCTACCTTGAGGATCAGGACGCGTTCCGCTACAACGGCATTTTCCGAAGCGTGTACGTCCTGTCGCGCCCGCACGGGCATCTGTCCGATATCGATATCAAGACCGATGCCGACAGCGTGTCGGTCACGTGCGACACCGATTTCCGCGCCGAGCTGTACGACGGCGACCGTCTGTTAGCCGACGGCATTTCCGCCGCGCGCTCCCTCCGCTTCACCGTGTCCGATCCGCACCTATGGACGGCGGAAACGCCCTATCTGTATACCTTAAAGCTCTATGCCGCGGGTGAGGTCATCGTGCAGAGAGTGGGTCTGCGCACCATTGCCGTGTCGGCGGACGGGGAGCTGTGCATCAACGGGCGACCCGTGAAGCTACGCGGCGTCAACCATCACGACACCGATCCCGAAACCGGCTGGACCGTCAGCACGGAGGATATCCGCCGCGATCTGACCCTCATGAAGCAATACAACATCAACACGGTGCGCACCTCGCACTATCCGCCCATTCCGCAGTTTTTGGAGTTTTGCGACGAGCTGGGACTGTACGTCATTCTGGAAACCGACATTGAGACGCACGGCTTTGCACGCAGATATGCCAATGTGTCCTACGGCTTCGACGTGGACAGCGGGGAATGGCCGTGCGATCAGCCGTTGTGGCGGCGGGAATTTCTCTCCCGTATGGAACGCGCCTACATGCGGGATCGGAATCATGTGTCGGTTATCATGTGGTCCACGGGCAACGAGAGCGGCTTCGGCAAAAACCAGATCGCCATGATGGACTGGGTGCGGGAGCGAGATCCGATGCGTCTCATGCACTGCGAGGATGCGTCCCGCGCGGGTGATATGACGCATGCCGACGTGTTTTCCATGATGTACACCGACATCGACACCTTGCTGTCGTGGGCAGACGATCCCGCATACCGCAAGCCCGTCTTTCTGTGCGAATACGCGCACGCCATGGGGAACGGTCCCGGCGGGGTGTGGGACTATGTGAACGCCTTCTATGCCCACAAAAAGCTGATCGGCGGCTGTATTTGGGAATGGGCGGATCATGCGGTGCTGTCGGACGGCACGCAGAAATACGGCGGCGATTTTCCGAACGAGCTGACGCACGACGGGAATTTCTGCTGCGACGGCATGGTCTTTTCCGACCGTTCCGCAAAGCCCGGCACCTATGAGATCAAAAACGCCTACGCGCCCTTCCGCATCCGCTGGGAGGACGGTGCACTGCATGTGCGGAATCACTTCGACTTTTTGACCTTTTCCGGCTGTTCCTTCCGATACACGGTCTCGTTTGACGGCGAATGCGCCGAGGAGCGCACCGTGACCTCCGATGCTGCCGTGGGCGAGGAATTTCGGATCGTTCCGTCGGTTTCCCTGCCGCAGAGCTGTCGCTTGGGATGCTATATCACCGTTTGCATGACGGACGGCGCGAACCGCGAGCTGGGTCTGCTCTATGAACGCCTGCCCGTTCCCGTGCAAGCCATGTCCGACGGCGTTCCCCTCTCTCTGACCGAGGACGACTATGAGATTACAGCCCAAGGCGACACCTTCCGCTACGTTCTCTCCAAGCAGACCGGAACCTTTGTGAGCATCTTGTTGCACGGGGAGGAACAGCTCGCGGCGCCTGTCCGGCTTTCCTATTTCCGCGCCCCCACGGACAACGATCGGAACGTCAGCTCGCTGTGGGACAGATCCACCATCTGGCAGGGCGAAAACTACGACTGCGTGTTCGGCAAGGTCTACGAAGCGCATGTGACGGCAAACCGCGCCGTCTTGACCTGCTCCGCCGCCGGTGTGTCCCGCATGCCCTTCTTCCGCTACACCCTGTCCTACGACTTCTTTGCGGACGGCTCGGTGGATGTGACCCTGTGCGGCGATATCCGCGAAAGTGCGGCTTGGCTTCCACGTCTCGGCTTTGAATTCAAGCTCCCGTACCGAAAGGATCACTTCTCTTACTTCGGCAACGGTCCCATGGAAAGCTACTGCGACATGTGCCATCACGGCTTTGTGGGGTGGCACGAAAGCACGGCGGATGCCGAGTATGTCAACTATGTCCGTCCGCAGGAGCACGGCAATCATTTTGCCTGCCGCGAACTGCATCTTCTCAATTCCCTCCGCTTCACGGCGCGGGATACCATGGAGATCTCGGTTCTGCACCACAGTATTGCGCAATTGACTGCGGCACAGCACACCGACGAGCTGTCCCCCTCGGACGGCACGCATGTGCGGGTCGATTATCGGGTGTCGGGCATCGGCTCGAATTCCTGCGGCTGGCTTGCCCCCGAAAAGGAGCGCCTCACCGAAAAGAAGATTGATTTCCGCTTTCGCATTTCCTTCTGATATTTGCAATATCCGAACGATTTCGGGTCTTGGGACTGCCTGTGCGGCAGTCCCGTCTTTTTTTGCCGTTCGTCTGACTGTATCAGGTATGCCCTTTCGCGGCGCCCGAGAGCCGTCAGCCATGCGGCTGACGGACGGATCGGCACCTTCGATGTTCTCCGAAAAGCCGCAGAAACGGGATCGGTGCCGACCCCGTTATGCGCGGCGGTGCCGCGCATGCTCTCGGGCGTCGCGAAAGAGCATGACGGCACAGACCAAGGAAAGCATTTTTCTGCCGAAAGACAAGTTTTGTTTATAATCACGTTATTTTTATATTGCAATTTATCCGAAAACGTGATATAATATTTTATCATTGTTTTTTTGGGAGATATTACATATGAAGAAGAAACTGTCATGCCGCGAGTACGTCTACATCGCAAGTATGCTCTTCGGCATGTTTTTCGGTGCCGGAAACCTGATCTTTCCGGTCTTTATGGGACAAATGGCGGGCAATCATGTCTGGACGGCGTCCGTCGGATTTCTCATCACGGGCGTGGGACTTCCTCTGCTCGGCGTCGCCGCACTGGGCATCAGCCGCAGTGAGGGACTGTATGACCTGAGCAGTAAGGTCTCCCGTCCCTATGCCATGTTTTTTACCTGTCTGCTGTACCTCACTATCGGACCGTTCTTCGCCATCCCCCGCTGTGCCACGACCTCCTTTACCGTGGGTCTGGAGCAGATGCTTCCGGAAAATGACCATGTGTGGGTGTATCTGCTTGTCTTTACCTTTGTGTTTTTCGTTGCGGCGCTCCTGTTCTCTCTGTATCCCGGCAAGATCATGACCTGGATCGGAAAGATTCTGAACCCCTGCTTCCTTGTGTTCCTCGGCGTGCTGGTGATCACCGCGCTGACCCACCCTGCGGCAGGTATTTCCGAGGTTGCACCTGTCGGAAAATATGCAAAGACCGCTTTTTTCACCGGCTTTTTGGAGGGCTATAACACCATGGATGCTTTGGCCGCCCTTGCCTTCGGCATTGTGGTGGTGCGCGTTATTCGCGGTCTGGGTGTCAGCGATTCCAAGGCGGTGGCGGGCAACACCGTGCGCTCGGGTATCTTCAGTTGTCTGCTCATGGCGCTCATTTATCTTGCCGTCACCATTGTGGGTACGCAGAGCCGCGGCTTCCTTGCACAGCCCTGTGAGAACGGCGGCGAGGCGCTTTCCCTCATCGCACAGCATTACTTCGGCGGCGCGGGACTGTGGATCATGGCGATCATCGTGACCCTCGCGTGCCTGAAAACCGCAGTCGGTCTGATCACAAGTTGTTCGGAGACCTTTGAGTCCATCTTCCCGAAGGGACCCTCGTATCGCGTCTGGGCGGTCATTTTCAGCGTGGTTTCCTTCCTGTTCGCCAACCTCGGACTGAGCACGATCATCGAATATTCGGTGCCCGTTCTCATGTTCCTCTATCCTCTGGCGATTACCCTTGTGCTCCTTGCTCTGTTCGGAGGTCTCTTCGGTCATGACCGTGCCGTTTATGTCAGCGTTACGGCGCTTACCCTGCCTGCGGCACTTTTCGATCTGCTCTCCGCCCTTCCCAAGACCGTGCAAAATACTTTGCACCTCACCGGAATACTGGATGTTATCGGCGATTTCCTGCCCTTCTCGACCCTCGGTCTGGGCTGGATCGCGCCCGCCACGCTCGGTCTGATCATCGGCTTGACCGTCCATTTTGCAAGACGTTCGAGCCGGAGTCGGGCATAAGCGGTCGCACCTTTTTCTCCGTTATCTGCACAGACTTCGCGCCCCGCGTCGGGACAGGCGCGGCTTGCCGCGCCTGACGGAAGCTCGTCGGCGTTTGGTACAAACCGACGGTCCTGCAAAATGACCGCCGCCGAGCTTCCCCCTGCACCGTCAGCCAAGGGCTGACGGTGTTCGACACGGGGCTTGTGTTTTGTCTCCTGCCGAAAAAGTCGGGAGCCTAATGTTCATCCGCACCGAAAACCCCGTATGCACGGTTCTTCGTCGAACCACGCATACGGGGTTTGTGTTTTTATATGATTGACGGATTGTCTGTCCGCGATGCCGTCCCTGCGCTTAGGAAAGCTGAGAAGCGAGGATATCGGAAACCGCAGAGAGGGCATCGGTGAGCTTGGAAGCATCCTTTGCGCCCGAGGTCGCGCTGTCGGGACGTCCGCCGCCGTTACCGCCCGCAATGGGACTGATCTGACGGAGAATGTTGCCGGCATGTGCGCCATGCGCCACGGCGGTCTTGCCGCAGGCAGCCACAAAATTCAGCTTGCCGTCGCATTCCACGGAAATTACCGCCACAAGATCGTCGTATTTTGCCTTGAGATCGTCGCACATGGTGCGCACGGCGGAGATCGGAACATTCTGCGTGCGGTGGGTCACAAGACGAACCGCACCCACGGTCTGTGCGTCGCGCAGAAGCTCGCCTGCCTGTGCCGAGGCTAGCTGTGCCTGTGCGGTTTCCAGCTCGTGACGCACCGTGCGCAGTTCGGACTGGAGCTGTGCGGCACGCTTGGCAAGATCGTGTACGTTGGGCGTTTTCAACTCACGTGCCGTGTCGTGCAGAAGTGCCTCGCGCGCGTCGAGAAGTGCCAGCACACCGTAGCCTGTCTGCGCCTCGATGCGGCGTACACCTGCGGCGATCGATACTTCCGAAACGATGCGGAACAAGCCGATGCGTCCGGTGCGATCGCAGTGCGTACCGCCGCAAAGCTCGGTGGAAATGTCGCCCATCTTCACCATGCGCACGATCTTTCCGTATTTCTCGCCGAAAAGTGCCATAGCGCCGTTTTTGCGCGCCGTGTCGATGTCGGTCTCCACGGTGACCACCTCAAGGTCGCGCAAAATGGATTCGTTGACCAGCTTCTCCACCTGATGCAGTTCCTCTGCGGTCAGGGCAGCAAAGTGCGTAAAGTCGAAGCGGCAGATATTGTCGCTCACATAAGAGCCTGCCTGCTCGACATGCGTGCCGAGCACCTTCCGAAGCGCCGCCTGCAACAGATGGCATGCAGAGTGATTGCGGCGGACGGCATCGCGGCGCTCGTTGTCGATCTTCGCCTCCACACGGTCGCCGACCGAGAACGCGCCGTTGGTCACGGTGCAGAGGTGAATGTACACCCCGTCGTTTTTCTTGGTATCATATACGGTGAGCAGAGCGTCGCCGTGACGGATCACGCCGGTGTCGCCGATCTGACCGCCGCCCTCGCCGTAGAAGGGCGTTTTCCGCAGGATCACTGTGCAGTCGCCCTCGCTCACGGTCTCCACGGGCGTTTCGTCCGCAAGGATGGCGACGATTTCGGTCTCGACGGTCGAATCGGTGTAGCCCGCAAATTCGGTTTTGGGCATGTCTGCCAGCAGGGTACGGGAGGATTCGCTCCAACCGCTGATATTGGCGCGTGCCTCGCGTGCGCGCTTTTTCTGATCTGCCATGCGCGCCTCAAAGGTTTCCTCGTCCAAGAGCAGATTGCTCTCGGCGGCAATTTCACGGGTCAGGTCGATGGGGAAGCCGAAGGTATCGTACAGCTTAAAGACATCGTCGCCCGAGATGACGCGCGTGATCTTCTCCTTCGCCTTGCTGATCAGTCCGGACAGAATGGTAAGACCCGCATCGATGGTCGCGTCAAAGCGCTCCTCCTCCATGGCGATGACACGGCGGATATAGTCGCCGCGCTCGTTCAGCTCAGGGTAAGCGCCGCAGCTCTCACCGATCGCCGCATTCAGGATCTGCACCAGAAACGGGCGATTGATGCCGAGCAGCTTGCCGTGACGGCAGGCGCGACGGATGATGCGGCGCAGGACGTATCCCCGTCCCTCGTTGGACGGAATCACGCCGTCCGCGATCATAAACATGGCGGAGCGGACATGGTCGGTCACGACGCGGATAGAGATATCATGCAGGGGATTCCGACCGTAGGTCTTTTGCGCTACGGTGCAGACCTCGTCTAAAATACGGCGGATGGTGTCCACCTCGAACATGTTGTCCACGCCCTGCATCACGCAGGCAAGACGCTCCAGACCCATGCCGGTGTCGATATTCTTCTGTGCCAGTTCGGTGTAATGTCCGTGTCCGTCATTGTTGAACTGGCTGAAGACGTTGTTCCAGATTTCCATGTATCGGTCGCAGTCGCATCCGGGACGGCAGGTGGGCTTGCCGCAGCCGTACTTTTCGCCGCGGTCAAAATAGATCTCGGAGCAGGGGCCGCACGGGCCGTTTCCGTGCTCCCAGAAGTTGTCCTCCTTGCCGAGACGCGTAATGCGGTCGGCAGGCAGACCGATCTCCTTTGTCCAGATGTCAAAGGCTTCGTCATCGTTTTCGTAAATGGACGGCCACAGCAGATTTTCCGGAATTTCCAGGGTCTTTGTGAGGAATTCCCACGCCCATGCGATCGCTTCATGCTTGAAATAATCGCCGAAGGAGAAGTTGCCCAGCATCTCAAAGAAGGTGCCGTGCCGCGCCGTGTGACCCACCCGATCCAGGTCGGGGGTGCGGATGCACTTCTGGCAGGTGGTGACCCGATGACGGGGCGGCTCTACCTCGCCCGTGAAATACTTCTTCATGGGCGCCATGCCGGAGTTGATGAGCAACAGCGAATTATCGTTTTTCGGTACCAGAGGGAAGGAGGGAAGGCGCAGATGCCCCTTGCTCTCAAAAAAAGAAAGATATGCTTCCCGAAGGTCGTTTAAGCCAGTCCATTTCATAATAACTTATACCGCTTCTTTCCCCTCTGCCGTTGTTTTGACAAACGCGGCGGAGGCATTTTTCACATCAAATGTATCATGCCGATATTCTGTTACAGTATAGCAAATTTGCCCCCCGATGTCAAGCACTTTTTGCGACTTCGGGGGGCAAACGGAGGTAAAATCGGGTTTGTTCGGGAGACGGTCGGTACCGCGTTGTCAGCCTGACGTTCAGTCCGACGTGAGGAAGCGGACGGCACGCTCCACGGAATCGCGGGCATTGCCCCACGGCTCGTCCTCGTAGCGGTAGTCGAACTTTCGGATGAAATGCTTCACGTCCTCACGCAGGGAATCGAAATAGGTCTCCACCACCGCGCGCAGATCGGCGGCAAAGGTGGGGTAGAGCTGTTTTGACAGGGTGCGCTTTCCGCGCTCCAGCAATTCCGCGTAGTGCGGCAGACAGAACTGCGGCTGTTTTTTGAGCTTGGCACGGAAATCCGGATCGATCTCCCACAGATACACGGCGTTGTCCATCATTTTGCCGAGCGCGTCGTTGATGCGGGTACACACGTAGCAGGATCCCTCCAGCTCGTTCACGCGCTTTGCCGAAACGTCGCGGCGCAGGAGACGGGTGAGCGCCGAGCCTTGCATGTCGTCATGCAGCTCGTCGAGATGGCTCTCCAACATCAGCGCCAGCCCCAGACGGTTTTTGCGCACAAGCATGCTGTCGTAATGACGGCGGCAGAAGCCGCGGCGGTTGGTTTGCTGACGGATGTCCGGCTCCATCATGGAAGCGCCTAGGATCAGATTCAGCTCATTGTCCTCGAGCTTTGTGTGCAGAGCGCAGATGGGACAGCCGCAGGCGGCGTCGAACGCCTCGTTGACGGGAATGGTGTAAATGGTTTCTGGCATGGGAAAACCTCCGTTGTGCCGTCGGTCAATGCCGATAGAAATTGATGAGACAGCCGTCTAAAATGATGCGGCGCTCGTCCGCCGTCAGATCACCGAGACGGAAGGTGAGGGGCTTGGGAGACTGTCCTGCGCGCAGGACGTAGCCCGAAAGCGTGGGTGCGGCAGTCTCAATAGCCCGGCGGATGTCGGGCAGATAGATGTAATCGTCCACACCGAAGGGCAGATCTGTCGGGTCGCAGTCTAAAAGCAGGGGAAGCATGCCCCAGTTGATCAGATTGGAGCGGTAGCGCTTGGTGGCGTACTCCACGGCAATGTTCGCCAAGCCGCCGAGCACACGCTGGCAGGACGCCGCCTGCTCGCGCGCCGAGCCGTCGCCGGGCTTCACGGCAAAAATCACCGAGCCGATGCCTGCCGCATCCGAGCCGGAGAGCCGTTTCATTTCCGCACGGATCTCCTCGGACGGCGCCCCCAGCGCTTCCTTGGCGCGGGTCACGTACTGCGGATCCTTGCGGGAGAGGGCGAACTGCGCCAAACGGAGCGGGTTGGAACGGTAGGACGAGGTCTCGCCCGAGGGGATCAGCTCGTCGGTGGTGGTCACGGGGTCGGTGATGACCGATGCCATGCGGAGCAGGAGATTGTCGGCAAGGGGTTGCATCTCGGGCCAGTCGGTGATGTTGGGGCCGAAGCGGAGCGGCACATCGGGTCGCGGATTGCCGAAGCCCTGATATACACGGTTGTGATATACGGTTTCGTCAAAGGAATACGGATAGGGCTTGCAGTCCATGCCGAGGGTGTCCGCACCGATCAGATACCCGCCGTTGCGCGCCGTTGCGGCAATGGAGCGTGCGTCCATGAGTGCCACCGAGGCAGACTGTCCCTCGCCGGGCTTGGAGCCTTCGCGGTTGGGAAAATTCCGCGTGGAATGACGGATGCTGAAGCAACCGTTCGCGGGAACGTCGCCCGCACCGAAGCAGGGGCCGCAGAAGGCGGAGCGGAGCGTGACGCCGGCAGACATGAGGTCTGCGGCACAGCCGTTTTTCATGAGTGCAAGGAAGGTGGGCTGGCTTGCGGGGTATGCGGAAAGCGCGAAAGCGCCGTTGCCCACGGACTGTCCGCGCAGGATATCCGCGGCGGCGCAGAGGTTGTCAAAGGTACCGCCCGCACAGCCTGCGATCACGCCCTGATCCACACGGATTCTGCCGTCGGCGGTCACATGGTCGCCCAGACCCAGAGGATCGAGGATGTCGTGCGGGTTTTCGCACAGCTCACGCACGGTGTACGTGTTGCTGGGATGGAACGGGAGCGCGATCATCGGCTCGACGGCAGACAGATCCACGTCCACCAGACCGTCGTAATATGCCACGTCGCCGGGCGTCATGGGAGCATATGCGTCTCCGCGATGGTGGGTCTGCAGATACTGCTCGGTCACACGGTCGGTCGCCCACACCGAGGACAGGCATGCGGTTTCCGTGGTCATCACGTCAATGCCGTTGCGGAATTCGGCGGGAAGGGAAGCGATGCCGTCTCCCACAAATTCCATCACGCGGTTCTTCACATAGCCGTCCTTGAATACGGCGCCGATGATGGCAAGCGCAACGTCCTGCGGTCCCACACCGGGACGGACGGCACCGTGCAGACGGATCGCCACCACCTCGGGCATGTCCACATCATAGGTTCTGCCGAGCAACTGCTTGACCAGCTCGGGACCGCCCTCGCCGATCGCCATGGTGCCGAGCGCACCGTAGCGGGTATGGGAGTCCGAGCCGAGGATCATTTTGCCGCATCCCGCCATTGCCTCGCGCATGTAGGCGTGGATGACCGCTTGGTGTGCGGGCACATAAATGCCGCCGTATTTCTGTGCGGCGGAAAGTCCGAACAGGTGGTCGTCCTCATTGATGGTGCCGCCCACGGCGCACAGACTGTTGTGGCAGTTCGTGAGCACATACGGAATGGGGAATTCCCGCAGACCGCTGGCGCGCGCCGTCTGAATGATGCCCACGTAGGTGATGTCGTGGGACGCCATGGCATCAAAGCGGATCATTAAGTGCTTGGGGTCGCCCGACGTATTATGGGCTTGCAGAATGCGATATGCCATGGTCTCGCGGCGGGCGATCTCGGGTGCGATCTCGTGGGTCTGTGCCACGGTGTCGCCGTGAAGCAGATACACGCCTGTTTTTGACTTCTGAATCATGTTTTTATCCTCCGGTGTTTGGTATCGGTCTGGGGTGTAAAATGGGAATACGGCATGGGGCTTTTGATAAGAAAAGGGAAGCGCCCGCGCCGTTTGGATCATGAGGGGGGGTAACGGTTATCTTCCCTGCAATTTCTGGGAGCGGATGTCGCGTCCCGTAAGCGGAAGCATGGTGAATTCGCCGAGCAGACGGGAGGTGATGCGGTCGGCATAGCGCCGTCGGAAGTCCTCCACGGTCAGATTGGTGCTGACCACCGTCGCGCGACCCGCGTTGATGCGGGTGTTGAGCAGGTTATACAGCGCGCCCACCGTGAATTGCGTGTTGGTCTCGGTGCCGAGATCGTCAATCATCAAAAGATCGCACGCAAAGAACCGCTGGGTGTCGCCGTCCTCGGGGAGCAGTCTGCCGAAGCGGACGTCCTCCATGGTGCCGAGGATGTTTTGCGCGGTGTCGTACACCACGTCAAAGCCTCGGTCGATGACCTCCTTTGCCATCGCTGTGGACAAATGGGTCTTTCCCAGTCCCGTTGCGCCCTGCAGGGTAATGTTGCGGACGGCGGAATTCGGGAAATTCAGCGCAAAGTCGCGACAGATGCGGAGCGCCGCCTCCGCCGCGGCACGGGATTCGCCCGCCGCATAATAGGAAAGGTCAAAGGTATCAAAGGTCTGGGTCTTGAGCAGTGCGCCGATCCCCGACGATTCATAGGTGGCGAGCACCAGTGCGCGCTTCATGCACGGACACATCCTGCCCATCACCTCGCCGGTGTCCGAGCACCGTGCGCATTCGTAATGCGGGTCGGTATAGTCCACGGGCAGACCGTGATAGCGCAGACACTGCGCACGGCTTTCCTGCAATTCGCGGTTTTCGCACCGTAGCTTTTCCAGACGCTCCTCCAGTCCGACAGGACCTCGCATGGTCTCGGCAAAGACGGCGGCGCCGGTCGCCGCGAGCGCGCGGTCGATCTCCCGCAATTCGGGATACCGTCGGTGCAGGTCGGTCGTGCGTTCCTGCGCTTCCCGCTGTGCACGGAACGCCTTTTGAGAAAACTCATCCCGCACACGGAGATAATTTTTTCGACTGAATGCCATTTACAAACACTCCGTTCCGCCGCCGGAGGCGGCACAGTGAAATACAGACAGCTCTCGCCGTCCGTGATACGCCGTGAAAGATCGGCGTTCGGGTCGGATCAGACCGTATCGCCGCCGTTCTCCGAGCGCTTGAGGGTATCCGCCATCTGACGGGAGCGCTCCAGAGAAAGGCGCAGGAATTCATCGGTATCAAAGCTGGCACCCTTTTCAGCGGTCGCCTGTTTTTCGGCGCGGTGCGCCTCCCGATCCTTTTCCGCCTGCTCTGCGGTTCGGATGCCGTCTTGCGCGTATCGGGTCAGGATGCGGTCGATATACGGAAAGGAGACCGACCCCGTTGCGTCCACGCAGATCTCATAAGCACAGCGCACCAGCTCCTCGGGCGAGGCAAGCTCCTCCTGCCAATGTGCCGTGAGCTTTTTCTCACGTGCGGTCAGGGCGCGCGCCCCGATCCCGAAACCGCGGCGGATCATGCCCTCGTAGCTCTGCGCCTCTCCCCGCCGCTTTAAGTATTCCTTGAGCTTTTCGGTGTCGTCCACACCCTCGTCGAACAGGTTCAGTGCGGTCTTTTCCGCGTAATGCACCGAGGGCTTTCCGATGTTTTTGCAATAGGTGAAGATCAGCAGGATGTATTCGTTATCCAGACGCACGGAGTCGGACAGGCGCAGAATGCGATTGACCTCGGCGGTGTTGAAAACCTTCCCCGCGATGTTCTGGCACAGCTCGAGAAGCTGACGGCGGCTTCCGTCGTTCTCTTCGAGCAGACGTTCGGTTTCTTCTCCCGAATAGACGTAATCGTCCGCTTTTTGCAGATGACGCTTGCGCTCGGGCGCGTCGGCGTCTGCGGGGGCGTTCTTTTCGGCAGTCGGTGTTACTTCGCTTTCCGATGCGGAGACGGTAACATTTTCTTCGGTCTTTGCCGTGCGGCGCTTTCGGTCAAGGGAGAGGACGCCTGCCCCCCGCCAGAAGCGGATGGCGGCGCGCACCTCATCCTCGGAGCAGTCCGCGCCCTCCGCCAGTGACGGGATCGCACCATCGGTGTCCGCAAGACAGTCAGGCTCTGCCGCCATGAGCAAAAGCACGGCAAGCTCTGCGCGGGAAGCGCACTCCGCCGCCGAAGCCGCACTGCGGGGCAGTTCAATCGTTCCGTTTTTTCGGTTCCAGAGCAGCTTCAACCGCGCTCACCTCACTTTTTTGTTTTTGATAAATGTCACAGCACAGCGCCATGAAATCGTCGGCGGGGCACAGCTCGTGCACCGTGACGCCGGACAGGGAAAACGCATGTTCGGTCAGGTTCCACACGCCTGCGGGACGGAGCTCCTCCAGGATGCGGAGGCGTTCCTCCAGCCGATCCCTCCCGACGCAGAATACCACGATATCGATCCCGTTCGACGCGCACCGCTCCGCCAGCTCCTCCTCGCGGATCACGGGATATGCGAAATCGCGCGGGGCGGCGACACTGTCCGCCACAAAGCGCACGCAAACGCCGCGCTGTTTTAACACGGGGAAGCCCGCAAGCATGATGCCGCTTCCGTTTTCTCCCCAAATGGCGACCGAATAGTTCCGATTGACGCCGAGAAGCTCCCCCATTCGACTGTACAGATCCTTTACGTTATAGCCGTAGCCCTTTTGCCCGAATTCTCCGAAGTAGTGCAGGTCCTGGCGGATCTGTGACGCACCGGTGCCGAGAAGGCGCGCCAATTCTGTGGAGCGCACCCGCAGAATGTCACCTGCGATCAGTTGCCGCAGGGCACGGTAGTATCGCGGCAGACGGTGAAGAAGTGCCGACGGAATTTCGCTGTCAATGTTTTTTTGTGCCATAGATTGCTTCCTTATTTTCTCTGCATTCTCGGGATCGGGGGAGATGCGGTCATATTCGGGCGATTCAGATTATCCACATTCCCACACGGTTTTCCACAGTTGAAAAGGTGGAAATCGGAAAAACGCTGTCGAGACAGGCTGTTTTCCACGCAAGTTTTCCACAAGCGCCTGTGGATGGCGGTGGAAAACCTCGGAAAAAAGCCGTTCGCATCGTGCCCGCCGCATCGAAAGGATCGCGCACGGTCACGCGTCAGCGGTGCGATGACGACGGTGTTTCTCCCATTTACACGGTTGCGCGCGCGGTCAGATCGGTTCCTGCGCGCACGCCCGCAAGATATTCGTAATATGCCTGCGCGCCGATCATGGCGGCGTTATCGCCGCACAGTGCGCGGGGAGGCAGGAAAAGCTGTAAATTCCGCCGCGCGGCAAGACGTTCCACGGCGCTCCGCAAATGGGAATTTGCCGCAACGCCGCCCGCAAGCACGATCCGACGGCTGTCCGTCCGATCCACTGCCGCCTCAAGCTGATGCACAAGCGCACCCACCACGGCGGCGGTAAAGGAGGCGGCGATATCCTCCTTGGCATAGGTCAGACCCTTCATATTCGCCGTGTTCAGCTCGTTGATAACTGCCGTTTTCAGTCCGGAAAAGGAAAAGTCAAGAGACGGATGCGCCGCATCCTCCCGCAGTGCCGCCGACGGCAGGGACAGAAACGAAGGATCTCCCGACATGGCAAGCCGATCCATTTCCGCACCGCCCGGGTACGGTACGCCCAGCACTCTGCCCACTTTATCGAATGCCTCGCCCGCTGCATCGTCCCGCGTTCTGCCGAGGACGGTCGCCTGCGTGTATGAGGTAAAATAGGTCAGCGAGGTATGCCCGCCCGACACGATGAGCGCCAAAAAGGGTGGCTCTAAGGTCGGGTGCGCCAGATACGCCGCCGCCACATGTCCGTACACATGGTTGACGGGGACAAGGGGCTTGGCGTTGGCATAGGCAAGAGCTTTTGCAAAATTAACGCCCACCATCAGTGCGCCGATCAGCCCGGGGAACGCCGTAACGCCCACGGCATCGATCTGCTCCATGGTCACGCCTGCCTCGGACAGCGCGTCGTAGGTCAGTCCGGAAATCGCCTCGGCGTGTGCGCGCGATGCGATCTCGGGCACCACGCCGCCGAACAGACGGTGGGTCTCCATGGAGGACGCGATGCGGTTTGAGAGGATACGCCGCACGGACGGCGACATTTCCACAACGGCGGCGGAGGTTTCGTCGCAGGAGCTTTCGATACCCAGAATTAACATAAATCAGCCTTCAACTCATATACATAGGATCGGTCGGACAACTCCGACCGTCGGTGCAGATCCGACAGGACTGCGAACGGAAAAAATGCCCTACAGACGGCAGGACATGAGGACGGCGTCCTCGACGGGACGGGAATAATAGCGCGGACGAAGCCCGTCCGCCGCAAACCCGCACCTTTCATACAGGGACTGCGCCGTGACATTGCTTTGCCGCACCTCTAAGTGCATTATTTCGACGGATTCCGACTTTGCCTGCGAAAGCAGTGCGCCCATGAGCGCCGAGCCGATCCCCCGACGGCGGAATTCGGGCAGAACCGCAACGCTCAGCACATCCGCCTCTTCCAAGACCCGCCAATAGGACGCATAGCCCACCGTGCGTCCCGCTTTCTCTGCAAGCAAAACACACCGTCCGTCTCCGGTCAGTGTGCTTTCCATGGAGGCACGGGACCACGGCTGGGAAAAGCATGCGTTTTCCACATCGCAAAGCCCGTCCAGATCGCGCATCTCGGCGCGTCGGATCACCATGGGAACATTTCCCGCAGTCCCGCCTCGATCTCCCGCAGACATGCGGCATAGGTCTCCTCGTCGCCGCCGAACGGGTCGGCGATGTCATGCGGGAACACCGCGATCTTGGATGCCGCCTCGGGATACGCCATGAGCACTGCCATGGCATGATCTCCCGTCAGCCCGATGATCTTATCGCATTGCAGGACGGTAATGGGGTCGAGCGGTGCGGAAAGGTGGGATTCGTAGGGATTTGCGGGCGTATTCTCGATGCCCGCACGGTGCAGGGCGGTCGCCGCATTTTGTGCGATGGGCTTGCCGCCGCGCGTGGCGATCCCTGCGGACAGCACGCGCAGATCGGGGCGGTGTGCGCGCAGCACCGCCTGTGCCATCGGACTGCGGCAGGTGTTTCCCGTACACACAAAGCAGACGGTGTACGGTGCCTTTTTCTCCGGCGTGCCGCCCGCCTCCGATGTCTTTGGCTCTGCCGCCTCGGGCGTGATGCCCTCACATTCGATCTTTTCGTTCAGTTCGGTTGGTGCCAATGTAATCGCTCCTGTTTCAGTCCTCGTATTTTTCGCCCATGCTATCGTCGTTCAAGATCCAATCGCGCACGGGAACCACGCTGAATTCGGTGTCGCTTTCCCGAATGACGACGCGGGAAATGCCGGCGTTGATGATCATGCGGCGGCACATACTGCATGAGGTGGTCCCGCCGAGCACCTGCTTTGTGTGCGGATCCACACAGGCAAGATACAGCGTGGAATCCAGCATCTGTTCGCGCGAGGCGGCGATGATGGCGTTCGCCTCGGCGTGCACCGAGCGGCACAGCTCATACCGTTCCCCGTGCGGGATCTTCAGCTTTTCCCGCAGACAGACACCCACATCACAGCAGTTCTGCCGTCCGCGCGGCGCGCCGTTATATCCCGTGGACACGATGACGTCGTTCTTCACGATGATGGCGCCGAAGTGCCGACGCAGACATGTGCCGCGATCCGCCACGGTCTGCGCGATGTTCAGATAATAATTCTCTTTGGATACCCGTTCCATAGGCTTTTTCCTCCGTGTGAATGACGATTTGGCGGTATGCTTTTCGGTTTTTGACTGTCTCAATCCTGCATGGAGCCGACAAAGTCCCGCAGATAACGGCGGAACGCCTCTCCCAGTTCGGGATCGCGCACGGCGCGCTCCACGTTTGCCTGCAAAAAGCCGAGCTTGGAGCCCATGTCGTATCTCATGCCGTCAAAATCTACGGCGATCGCACCCTCGCGGCGCGCCATGTCGCGCATGGCATCGGTCAATTGCAACTCGCCGCCCGCGCCGGGCTTGAGACATGCCAGACAGGGATAGATGTCAGGGGTCAGGAGCACGCGTCCGAGAATGGACAGGCGTGTAATGACCTGCTCCGGACGGGGCTTTTCGATCATGTCGCGCACGTCGTAGAGGTTGTCGCGGATGCGCTTGGCATCGAGCGAGCAGTATTTGAGCACCTGCTCCTGCGAGACCTCCTTCACGCCCACCGTGGTCTTGCCGAATTCCGCAAAGGCGTCCATGAGCTGACGGCATACGGGCTTATGCTCGTGAAAGATCACGTCGTCGCCGTACAGCACCAAAAACGGCTCGTCTCCGGTAAATGCGCGTGCACATTGAATGGCGTGTCCTAAGCCGCGTGCCTCTTTTTGGCGGATGAAGGTGATGTTGGCGCAGTCCGCCGCGCGGCGCAGGGAGGGAATGACGGCATCCTTACCCGATGCGCGCAGATGCTCTTCGTATTCCACCGAATAATCGAAGTAGTCCTCAATAGCGCCCTTGCCGCGGTTCGTGATGATGAGAATGTCGGTGATGCCGCTCTCCACCGCCTCCTGCACCAAATAGGAAATAGCAGGACGGTCCACAATGGGAAGCATCTCCTTGGGAACGGCGCGGGCAATGGGAAGCATGCGCGTACCCAGACCCGCCGCGGGGATCACTGCTTTTGTAATTTTTTTCATGACTGTCTCCATGTTTGCCGCTGTGCGGCTTTGCTACGAATATGCGGATATCGGAAATTTCCCGTTTCTCCGTCCGACCCGAAAAAGCTCAGAAGGTCATCTCGGCGTAACGGTCATAATATTTGATCTCAAAACTGTCGGCAGTTGCCTGAATGCGCTCATGATATACCCGTGCGCGATAGGCGCGGCGCAGATCCTCAAGATGTGAGGAAATATACTCGTCCTCCAGCGGAAGCCGACACACGATATGATATCCCACGTCGGACTTGATCACGTCGCTGATCTCGCCTATTGCAAGCTCCTTTGCGGCGTTCTCGACCTGTGACAGGATCTGCCCCGACGTAAAGTAGTAGCCGTTGACGGTATCCATGGCGGTGTCCTCGTTATATTTCACTACCATTGTGTCGAAGTCCTCGCCCGCGCGGATGCGTTCGAGCAGTTTCTCTGCGAGCCTGTAATTGTCCACCAGAGAATCGCCGTCTTCGTGCAGAATCATGATCTGCTTGATGCGGTAAAAATTCTCATGCACGTCGGCGATCACCGTTGCGTCGTCTGCCTGAATATCGCCCTCATAATCCGAGGTCATGACATCGTACAGCTTGTCCTGAAGCAGGACATCCTCCAAGGTCTGACGGAAATACCGTTCGGTAAAATGGTTTTCGGTGAGCCGTTCGGACAGGGCGTCCTTTCCTCCCACCGATTCCGCATAGGCATCGTATTGGGAGTCTGCCTGCTTCTTTTCCTCGTCGATCAGGGTGATGCCCCGATCGTCCGCCAGCTTTTGCGCGGCGTATTTCTGCCGGAGCGCCGAAAGGACGTTATCGCGGATTATCTCATCAGTCACGTCATCGCTGACCAGACGATCCCGATAGTTACAGTAAAAATAGGTGTACTCCTCCACCGTGACCGGATACCCGCCCACCGAAAGCACCACCTTCTGCCCCGCATCGCGACAGGCGGAAAGCCCTGCGGCGGCGACAAGCATCAAAAGAACTGCAAAAACACGTTTCCAAAGCATACGACGCCTCACGCTTCCCGATCCAAAAGGGGCAGATACAGATGCAGATAGTCCAGCCCCGACCACACGGTGAGAACCACCACAACGGCAAGGGACACATAGCTCAGAATGTGATAAGACCCGAAGGGGAACAGATCCTCCAGGAGCAATATGAAAATGCAGACCATCTGGGACACCGTTTTGCACTTGCCGAGCCAACGTGCCGCCAGCACGGCGCCTGCCTTCTGCGCACAGATCATGCGCAGGGATGTAACCGTGAATTCACGCAGGATCACGATGAAAATGACCCACACGAAAACCACGCTGAACACGGGATCGCTCTGATACTTCACGGTCAGGGCGATGAAAACGCCGAATACCAAAAGCTTGTCGGCAAGCGGGTCGAGAAATTTTCCGAGATCGGTGATCAGACCGTATTTCCGTGCGATGTGACCGTCGATGTAGTCGGTCAGGGAGGCGATGCCGAATACGGCGGCTGCCAGAAGCCTCCATAGGATATCGGCCTCTCCGATGGGGAACAGGATGCACGCCATGCACAGCGGGATCATGAAAAAACGGATTACAGTCAGTTTATTGGGAAGATTCATGTTTCGGGGGTCCTTTCCGAAGGTCCGTACAGGGACACATACTCACACTACATTATAATATGTTTTTGTGTCCAAGTCAAGCCCTGACCGTGAATTGTTGCGAGATTCGCCCGCCGTTTTCGACAAAGCGCAGGAACGCGGGATCGCAGTAACAAAAAAGATCCGGACATCCCCGTGCGGGGCTGTCCGGATCTGTGTGCGTATTATTCGGCTTTGCCGTCCGTGCCGGCATCGGTCTGCGGTGCGTCGGCTGTCTCGGTGTGAGGGGAAGCGTCCGACGCGGCATCGACCTTACGGTACACGATCTGTCCGGCATCGTTCAGAACCGCCTCGACATGATCGCCTGCCGAGAAGGTATGCTCCAGAAGCTCGGTGGAGAAGCTGTCCTCGATCCTGCGCTGGATCTCCCGACGCAGGGGACGCGCGCCGTACACCTCGTCCACGCCCTCCTTTGCCACCAGATCGATCACCTTCGGGTCGAAGGTAATATCAATACCGAGGGCGGCGATCCTGCCGCGCACCTCGTTGAGCATCAGCTCGGCGATGGCATGGATGTTTTCCGCGGTCAGCTTATGGAACACGATGATCTCGTCCACACGGTTCAGAAATTCGGGACGGAAGGTCTCCTTGAGGCTGTTCATCACGCGGGTGCGCAACTGTTCCTCTCTGCCCGTTTCCTTTTCCTCCTCGGTGCCGATGGAGAAGCCCATGGAGCCGCTGCCGCCCGACAGGATGTTTGCCGCACCGACGTTGGAGGTCATGATGATGACCGTGTTCTTAAAGTCCACGCGGCGACCCTGAGAGTCGGTGAGGATACCGTCCTCCAGAATCTGCAGAAGGATATTGAACACGTCGGGATGCGCCTTTTCGATCTCATCGAAGAGCACCACGGAGTACGGATGGCGTCTGATCTTTTCGGTCAGCTGACCGCCCTCTTCAAAGCCCACGTAGCCGGGAGGCGAACCGATGAGCTTGGACACGCTGTGCTTCTCCATATACTCGGACATGTCTACACGGATCATGGCGTTATCGTCGCCGAACAGGGCGTTTGCAAGCGCCTTGGAAAGCTCGGTTTTACCTACGCCCGTAGGTCCGAGGAAGATAAAGGAGCCCATGGGACGCTTCGGATCCTTCAAGCCTGCGCGTCCGCGGCGGATGGCACGGGCGACGGCGGAAACCGCTTCCTCCTGCCCGATGACGCGGCTCCGCAGAACCTCGTCCAGATGCAGGAGCTTTTCACTCTCCTCCTCCGCCAGCTTGTTCACGGGGATGCCCGTCCACGCGGTCACGATCTCCGCGATGTCCTGCTCGCCGATGGAGATCTGCTCCTTGCCGCGATGCAGCTCCCATTCGTTCTTGGCGCGCTCCAGTGCCTCACGCGCGGTCTTTTCCTGATCGCGCAGGGCGGCGGCACGCTCGAATTCCTGTGCGCGGATGGCGGCTTCCTTCTCTGCGCCGATCCGCTTGCATTCCGCCTCGGCGGTCTTTACGGTGTCGGGAGAGGTGAAGGAGTGAATCCGCTTTCTCGAAGCCGCCTCGTCTACCAGGTCAATGGCTTTGTCGGGCAGGAAACGGTCCGAGATATAGCGCACGGAGAGCTTGACTGCCGCACGGATGGCTTCGTCCGTGATCTTGACCTTATGGTGCGCCTCGTACTTGTCGCGCAGACCGAACAGGATCTGCTCGGCTTCGTCGGGGGTCGGCTCGCCCACCGTCACCGACTGGAATCTGCGCTCCAGTGCCGCATCCTTTTCGATGTGCTTGCGGTACTCCGCAATGGTCGTGGCGCCGATGACCTGCATCTCGCCGCGCGCCAGTGCGGGCTTGATGATGTTGGCGGCATCCACGGCGCCCTCTGCGGCGCCCGCGCCGATGATGGTGTGAATTTCATCGATGAAGAGGATAATGTTCGGGTTCTTGGCGACCTCCGCCATCACGCCCTTCATACGCTCCTCAAACTCGCCGCGGTATTTTGCGCCGGCGATCATGGACGAGATGTCCAGTGTGACCACCGATTTTCCCGCCAGTGTTTCCGGAACGGCGCCCTCGGCGATCTTCTGTGCCAGACCCTCGACCACTGCCGTTTTACCGACACCGGGCTCGCCGATCAGGCACGGGTTATTCTTGGTACGGCGGGACAGGATCTGGATGACCCGCTCGGTCTCGGTCTCTCTGCCGATGATGGGGTCGATCTTTCCGTCCTTTGCCAGCTGGGTCAGATCTCTGCCGTACTGCTGTAATGTCGGACAGCTTGCCAGATTGCCCGATACCTTCTGCCGTGCGCCGCCCTGTGCGCCTTTTTGCGCGCCCTCGGGTGCGCTCTCGCCCGAAAGCTCACGGAAGAAGTCGAGCACGTCGGCGGTCAGCTCGGGCGCGTTGACATTCTGCTGACGCAGGAGCTTGACGCCCACGCAGTCCGGCTCGTCCAGAAGGGCAAGCAGGATATGCTCGGTGCCGATATAATTCTGACCGTACTGCGCCGCCTCCAGCGCGGACGATTCGATGATATGCTTGGTGCGGGGCGTCATGTCGCCCGGACCGACGTCGGTGCGGCTTCCCACGCCCGCGAAATCCGCGATCAGTTCACGAGTGCGCTCCATGGTCACGCCGCGTCTTTGCAGGAGACGCGATGCCACGCCGTCCTCCTCGGCAAGCAGACCCAAAAGAATGTGCTCGGAGCCGATGTAGGTGTGACCCATCTCCCGTGCATAATACATGGAACGGTTCAGTGCGTTCTGTGCGGTTTGTGTCAATCTGTTCGCCATAATTCATCATCCTTTCACGAAAGCCGTCGTTGTGCTGTTTGTGTGCTGTCCGAACGGCTTTCGGCTTGTAATCTTATCTTAATTATCGGTTGCGGGAGACAGGCACTCAGACACCCGCCACCGCCTGCCGCACGGTCTGTGCGCGATAGGCGTCCCGCTCCGCATCCTCCATGGGACGTCCTGCCTCCACGGTCAGGTTGCCCGGCATGACGCGGATCATCAATTCGCCCAGTTGCTCGTAGCTGTAATTCTGAATGTAGCCCAGCGCGATGCCCAGTCGCACATCGGCAAACAGCCGCATGAACTCCGAGGAGGAGAGCAACTGTGCATAGTGCAGAGTGCCGAAGGAACGCATGATGCGGTCACGCAGGGTATCCGCATTGTCCGAGCGCAGTTCGTTTCTGGACTTGCGCTCCAGAGAAATGATCTGACGGATCACTTCCTCCAGCTTTGCGATGACCTCTTCCTCGGGCAGACCCATGGTGACCTGATTGGACACCTGATACAGAGCGCCTTCGGCTTCACTGCCCTCGCCGTACAGACCGCGGATGGTCACGCCCAGCTTGGGGAGCTGAGACATCACACTGCGGAGCTTGCCCGTCATTTGCAGAGCGGGCAGGAAGAGCATGACCGACGCGCGCATGCCGCTGCCGAGATTGGTGGGGCACTGGGTGAGATACCCGAGCTTCTGATCGTAGGCGATGGGGAGCTTTGCCGAAAGCAGATCGTCTACCGTGCAGGCGCGGCGGAAGGCTTCATTGAGCGCCAGACCCGGCAGGATGACCTGCTGACGGATGTGATCCTCCTCGCAGATCATGACCGAACAGCTTCCGTCCTCCGAAAGCGCCAAGGCACGCGGCAAGCTGCCGCCCACAAATTCCGGACTCACGAAATGCTGTTCCATGTAGGCACGCGCCATCGGCGCCTCGATCTCGCGGAAATCCGTGAAGCTGAAATTGCTTCCCAGTGCGTTTTCCACTTTTTCCACGATCTCCCGCGCCGAGGCCTCGTCCAGTCGGTTCGTAAAGGGATAGCAGTCCAGATTCCGCGCAAAGCGGACACGGGAGCTTACCGCCACATCGTTTTCTTCGCCCTTTGTATTATACCAAGTGTTTTTCATAGCACTCACCGACCTTCCTTTCCGTTTTCCAGCTCGCGGATCTCATCCCGCAGGCGCGCCGCCTCTTCAAAGTTCTGATCGCGCACCGCCTGATCCATTTCCCGTTTCAGGGCAGAGAGCTTTTTCTTCTCTTCCTTTTCTTCTTTCTTTTCCTCCTTGGCGTCTACCGTGTCGGAGGCGGTCAGCCTGTCCGCAGGATGTCTGCCCACGTGTGCGGCTCTGCCGTGAATGGACTGCACCGTGGACTCCAATTCGTCACGGAACACATCGTAGCATTTGGCACAGCCGACCTTGCCGCTCTCCCGCAGGTCACGCCACGTCGAACCGCAAAGGGTGCATGCCTTGACCGTGGAGCCGCGCAATGCGTTGTGGGACTTCGGTGTGAACAGCGAACCGAGCAAATTGCCGAAATCCATGTAATCACGGGACGCCTTCAGCTTTTCGTAGCAAGCGGGGCAAAGCGCCTGTTCGCTCTTCTTTCCGTTGATATTCTGGCTGAGATAAACCGTTGCCTGATTCTTTTTACAATTGGTGCATAGCATAAAGCATACTTCCTTTCTCTGTCCGATTTCTATTTTACTCCATGACCGACAGAATAATCTGTCGCATCATGTCGGCGCGTTTCTTTTTTTCTTCGGTGCATGAGAGCAGTGCGGAGCAGAGCCGCGCTTCCCGCTTGGTGAGATACCCTTCACCGAACAAATTTCGGATATATGCGCCGCAGGTCGCATCGTCCATTTCCTCGCCGATGGACTGGAGCACGTGCATGAGGTAGGTGTTCTTGTCCATGGCACGCCTCGTGATGCGGACGTACCCGCCGCCGCCCCGTCGGCTCTCAATAATGTAACCGCGTTCCGGCGTGAAGCGGGAGGTAATGACATAATTGATTTGGCTGGGAACGCATCCGAGCTGACCGGCAAGGTCATTGCGGCGGAACTCCATGTGCCCGTTCCCTTCGTTGAGCATTTGCTCGATCATATTGGCAATCGCATCGCTGATCAACATATCAGACACCTCTTTGTTTGACTTTCCTTGACCTTTTGTGCCTTTAGTATACCTCTTTTGTCAGGGAAAGTCAAAGTCAAAGAAAGTCAAATAAAGAAAATCGGAGCAAATGAAATGCGGTGGCGTCGGTTTTTCACACAAAAATCTAACGAAATCTCATTATTTCACGATTTTTCAAATTCTTTTCGCAGCGGGCTTCCGTTCGGGTCAGGAGCGGCGGTTCGGACTGGCATTATAGGAATCCGCCAGCCGATCCCACGTACTGCGATCCACCGTGCCCGTGACGGGAAGCCCGTGCAGACGCTGGAAGGTCTCGACGTTTTTTCGTGTTTCTTCATTATATTCGCCGTCCATGGAGGTCACAAGGATCTCGTCGATGTCCGCCGACAGGGTGTCCAATATCACCTGAAGGATCAACACCAGATCAAGGCGCTCCCCGGGAGAGAGCACCCCTCCGACAAGCGCCCGCTCAAACGGAAGGATCGCCGTGCTTCGCTCGATCTGCCGCAACAGGAGCAGATATTCCTCGGACATCACCTCAAATGTGGTCTGATCGGTTTCGCCGGTCACGGGCAGTCCCCGTGCGCGTTGATATGAGCGGACGGAATACGCCGTTTCGTCGTCGTATACGCCCGTGGGGTTGACCCGCGCGACTGCCTCGTCGACGCGGGAAATTGCCAAAAGCATGTTCTGCACCGCATATACGGAATTGCGCGGATCGCTTTGAATGGAGCCGTTTGCCATGGTTTTTCCTCCCGTTTCATGCGTGATCATAAGTCGGTATTCAGAATAAAGCCGGGGAACTGCTCGGGCAGGACGTACACCCCTGCGCGCAGATTGTCGTATGCCTCGGCAATGACGAGCCATGTGGGCGCGCCCGCAATGCCCGTTTCGGGCAGACCCGCCAAACGCTGTACGGCGCGCACCGCCTGACCGGTCTGCGCATCGTATACGCCTGTCACCTCCACGGCGGGGATCTCCGAATATATCTCGGAAAGCGCGAGAAGATAGGTCTGGAGCGCCGTGACGTCCTCCCCCTCCGAGCCGAGCAGGAGCGGCTGTCCGGGATAGGGGACGGCGGCATTCTGAAAACGGTCGGGCGGCAGGGAATTGATGAGCGACAGGTACACATCCACCATTTTATTATACGTTTCTCTCCCCACGATGCCGTCCACGGCAAGGCCGTAGCTTCGCTGAAAATCCTCCACCGAGGCTCTTGTGGCGGGTCCGAAAATGCCGTCCAGTGCCACGGGCGACACCGTGTCCACAAATCTGCCGATGTAATTCAGATAGAACTGAATCTGCCGCACATAGTCCCCCGTATCCCCCTCCTGTATGTATTCGGGGAGCGGCACTGCGATTTCTTCATAGACCAAGCCCTCGGAGTCCAGCTCGTTTAAGCGCTTTACGGCATCAAAAATGAAAATGATGCGGTACCACGTGGCTTTTCCCACGACCCCGTCGTCACTTAAGGAAAATATCCGTTGAAACGCCCGAACCGCCGCCTCGGTTGCCTGCCCGTAAATGCCGTCCACCGGATAGATCTTCGGAATGAGGGGATAATTCTGAGAGATGCGGTTCAGTCGGGTTTGCACCAATGTCACGCCGTTGGAGATACTGCCCAGACGCAGGGGAATGCCGGGATAGGACGGCGTGATATTGCGGATGGGCGCGTTTGTCACAAGCTCGATGTCGTTGCCGTAGTAGCGCTGTAAAATTTGCAGGGGACTGAGTCCCTGCTCCGCCAGCGGCACGGTCCCCCACTGGGACAGCCCGTCGCACACCGAGGTGGTGCCGTTGCAATACTGGGTGAAAAGCGGCTCCACCGTACCCGCGCGCCGCACGTAATTATTGAAGATTTCGTCCACGATCTGCGAAATGTTGGAAAAAATATCTCTGCCCTTCACAAAATACTGGTCGTATGCCGTATTGTTCGTGATGTCGAAATCGTAGCCCCGGCTGCGGTAGTATTCGGTGTAGATGCGGTTGAGCGCGAAGCTGATCTGGGCGTAGATATTGGCGCGGAGGGCGTTTTCCGGCCATGTGGGATAGATCTCACTGGACGCCACGTTTTTGATGTAGTCCGGAAAGGAAACGGTCACGTTTTCGGCGGCAGCAGTCGGCGCGCCGAGATGCACCGTGACGGTTCTCGGGATAATCGGGGTCTGCGGCATGGCAGGTACCTCCTTTTATAGATTGGGCTGACGGTTCTCGTCAAAAAACACATCGTCCGGCGGGTTCTGAATGTCCGAGGAACCGTTGTTCCCGTATTCCAGAGGGATCATGGCGACCGGCTGTACCGATGTGATTTTGGGATAGACCGGCACGTTGATGTCCTGTACGGAGTAATAACCGTCCTTCGAGGTGCGGATGCGGTACAGACTGCACGGCGCGCCGCCGTCCGGACGCTGCGACGCGGCGGTGGATGGCGTAGGGAGTCTCAATTCCCGCGTCAGACCGTTTCGGTCCGTTTTGAGGATCGCCACCGTTGCGCCGCTCTTCATTTCATAAACGTACACCAGCGCGTCCTCGATCGGGATGGCGCTGTCCGCCGTATACACACGCACAACCAGAGTGCCGTATTCCTGCTGAGATGTATCCATGGTACTTTCCTCCCAAATTAACATATGCCCGCCTCTCCCGCCGCAGACGAAGTCTGCGGCAAAAAGGCGTTTTGCTAACATTATCCTATGCACGGATACCGCCAAACGTGAAAAACGCAGAAAACCGATCGATCATGCGTTTTCCTCTTGACAAGCGCGCAATTATTTGGTATACTGCTATTTGATAACGATTATCAATTTCAAGAACGGAAAGAACCCGAAGAATATGAAACGCAAATGCACCGCACTGCTTGCCGCCGTTGCGGTTTTCTGCCTTTTTCTGCCCCTTTTGACGGGCTGTGCGGCGCGGGAAGCCTCGGACAAGCTGAAAATAGTGACCACCGTGTTCCCGCCCTACGATTTCGCGCGGCAGATCGGCGGCGACCGTATCGAGCTGACCATGCTGCTTTCGCCCGGTGAGGAGGTTCACACCTATGAGCCGTCGCCGAAGGACATCATCGCTATGGAAAACGCCGACCTGTTTTTGTGCGTGGGCGGCGAATCCGAGGCGTGGACGGAATCGGTGCTGTCCTCGCTGACCTCGAACCGCCTGACTGTGGTGCGCATGACCGACTGTGTGACCGCCCTGGAGGAGGAAACGGTGGACGGCATGCAGACCGGGCACGGGCACGACGGGGACGGGAGCGAGCCGGAATTGGACGAGCATGTGTGGACCTCCCCTAAAAACGCCGTCCTGATCTTGGAGCAGATCCGCGACGCCATGTGCAACGCCGACCCGCAAAATGCCGAGGCATACACCGCAAATGCGGCGGCATATGCCGAGCGCCTGCGGGCACTGGATGCCGAATACGCCGCGCTGTTTGCGAACGGCGGCGAGATCGTTGTGGCGGATCGCTTCCCGTTCCGCTATCTGGCGCACGACT